>JAYVGZ010000579.1:0-3217 GCA_043771805.1 Pseudomonadota bacterium | reverse complement strand
GGACAAACGCGGGCTACGGCGGGGTATCGGTCTTATGACAATTAGGCGGGATAGGGCGGGATATGTTCGCCTTCGGCGTTTAGTGGCGGATTATGGCCGGCGTTAACAAAGAAGGTACCTCGATTGCGCTGGTGTCCAGTTATGATGTGTGGGACGCCAGGGTGATGTTTTCGACTCTCGGCATTTCTCCTGAAAAAAGGGAACTTCCAGATGGATTCCGTCCTTTAACGATCACGGTGGGGGAAGATCGAGATCCAGAAGTCATTATTGATACACTTCAGACCAATCTGGGGTACTGCTTTAAGCGCCCAGGGCTCCTTCTGGCTGCGGTCGGAAACACCCGTTTCTTTGAGGACCCCAGTGAGCGAGGACCCTTGCTTAACTTCCTTGGTAGGGTGGCGCTAAGTACTGCCGCTGTAGAGATAGCGACTGCTCAAGGATCGTTGTTTTCTCGGCAGCAGGTTACAGACATAGAACGAGATGTAGGTACTCAGCTCCGTATCGGGCGTATTGCTAAAGCCATTTCGATGAAGCGTTTTGTGGATCCTGAGCGGAGCGACGGCCCGCACCCAGGCATTCGCTTTTCGAACGCCGATCAGGCGGTCTTTAACTGCTTAGGCGCTATGCTGCTTGATTCTGGTTCCATGATTCCGGTCAAGGACTTCATGCTTGCGCACTCAAAACTTTTTTTTGAGACAGATTTTACGCAGGCTAGTTGCATACTTCCCGCAGTGAAGCATGCGCATAGTTTGGGGGCAGAGGCGCGGCTAAACTTCGAGAGCCTGGTTGGGTATACTTTTAAAAACTCCGGTTGGCTCGATATGGCCATGAATTCGATGCAGGTATCTGCAAGTTTATTCCGTGGAGATACGGCTCTGCTGTCTCGTGGATGCGCTGTTACGTCTCTTGTAATCTCGGATTTGCTCCGGCAAGCCCTCTTTGATCGTGTGACAGCGGAACTCCGAGAAGAGAATTACCGGCTGATATCGTGCGAAGAGATGTGGCGGTCACAGCAGGGCACAAAGATTGCCCGTGCTGTTGGTTCTTTGGCTGGTTGGAGTGAAGAGGAGCAGGACGCCAGAAGTAGGAAGATTCTTTGGAGTCTTGTTGGCGCTGTGTATTCAGACGGTGGTTATGGACCTGTAGTGCAGTTTGTACGCAGCTGTCTGCCCGCGTTAGAAGCAAGGATCGCAGCAGCGCAATCCAAAAAACTAACATCGGCTGATCTCAATCAGATGCAGGTGCAAATGGACCTTGAGGGTGAGCTGCAGGAGCGTCGTCTGGCCCTATTTAATCGGCGTACATTGCAGTCCACCTCCATGCAACAGAGAGCTGCTAACGCGACTCCAAGCCCGCAGCCGTTGGGCCAAGCGAGGAGTACTTCTAAGGCTGAGCTGCTTCTGTTGGCTCAAACTGAAGAGCTTGGAGCTATCAAGTACAACGCGGCAGAACGGGTGATTGATGGCGAGAAGGTCATTGAAGTTACTGTGTCCGTGGGTGGCAAAGTGTGTGGTGTTGGCGCAGATAAAGAGAGAAAGTTAGCAGAGCAGTTGGCCGCGAAGGGTGCTATTGCATATTTTATAGAGAGGTAGACGTATGCAAAAAAAATCTTTTGCCACAGCGGCGCAATTGACCTATAATATAACTACAGTCTTTTTATAGGTCTATATTATGGACGAAGTCTCAAAGAGCACTCTTAAAGCACAGATGTTCGAATACCTACGGCGAGTCGAAGCAACCAAGCGACCCCTCATAATCAAAGACCATGGCAATCCAGTTTTAGTGATCCACCCATACTCAGCAACTAGCTCGATTGAAGAAGTATTTCACTCAAAGCGTAAGAAGCTGAAGCTCGACGAAAATGCTGCGATGGAGAGCGAGGCAGATAACTGGAAGGATCTGATGTGAGCGAGGCCTAATGTTACTCGATACGCATGCACTACTGTGGCTGACGCTCTCACCAGGGCGCCTCTCAAAGTTGGCCAATAAGGAGATCTCCAAGCATCTAAAGGAAAATGGAGCAGTACTAGTCTCTGCGGCATCATTCTGGGAAATTTCAGTAAAGATAGAAAAGAAGAAAATTGATTTACGGATGACGGCCAATGAGTTCTTGAAGCTCTGCAAAGACTCTGGTCAGATCCAGATTTTGGATACCACCCCTGAACAGTGGATACAGTCTTCAGGGTTTATTTGGAAACATACTGACCCAATAGATCGATTACTTGTAGCAGCGGCATCAATCCTAAAGGCTCCAATTATTACCAAAGACCGAGAGATCACTCGATTCTACTCTCAATCTGTCTGGTAGCCTGCACCAAAACTAGCCTCGAACAAATCGCTGATAAGTAAAGGTGTGTATCTCTCTAGCAAGCTCGGGCACCCCATCAAGCCTGAATGGTGCAATGATCCGATAGACACAGTGCTGGCCGTCATCTACGAAGGGAAATCGCACTTGTCCAACACCAATATTCGCTCCCGACAAAGTTTCTCCCAGTGTTACAGTAATCCACGGGCTATCTGCCTCGCAGGCGCGGTACTGAATGGCGATCGGGGCGTGGGCGAGGGGAGTTGTTCCGGTAAGAACCCTTGCCTTTGCGACACACCGAGTGCCGCTTGGTACGCGATTAGATTGTCTAATTGGAGTCTTGTTCTCGAAGTAACTTTCGCACCGTCCCACAATCCGAGAGTCAACAACGAGAGAGTCAGCAGTAACCTCGTCAAACAACGGGTTCACCTTCAGCACGATCTGAATTGCACCGCTATCCTGCTGGGCTGAAATTATTGTCGAGCCGCGCTTCTTGCCCCGTTGATACTCAAGTGTGGTGTCACCTTCGAAGGGATCGGTTGTAATCGTGAACTGCCCAGCAGTGTTCGTTACCGAGCTGTCGCCGGTTTCAAGGATCGTCACAGTTACTCCCGCAAGCGGTTTGTTAGTCTCAGATACAAGAGTGCCCTCAATGGTGAGTGACCGAGTCTCGGTCCCGATACCAGTACCTGCGGAGCCTCCGCCACACCCATCAAGTGTAAGGAGCAGCCCCATGATGGTAACAGCGTAAAGAAAAACGGTTCCTCACCAATAAGTGTGGGTGAATTTTTGCTCTGGTAGTTTCCCAAGTTAGTGAAACAATGCGATTTCCATGGCGGAGAAGGTCCTGAATCCGTAGGCTTTTCTGAGGGTGACTTTTGCCTTGTTGTTGAATCCCTCAACAATGCCACT
>JAYVGZ010000578.1:0-5373 GCA_043771805.1 Pseudomonadota bacterium | reverse complement strand
GCAACCGCTTCTTGGCCGATGTAAAGATGGAGGAACCCTCCGATCTTCTTTTCTGTGTACAAGCGGGCTGCTTCTTCTTCGAACCGTCGAATGCGCAGCATACTTCTGTAGAGGTCAGCAACAAGTTCCTGATCCATGGTGTGTAATCTTAACTCCAGATTAAGTGGCTGGATGTCAGCCGTCCGCCGGTGGTTTATAGCAGCGACATTAGCATTGTGTCTACCCAGCGGAGGTAAGCACAACCCCGTTCGGCAGAGGAAAGAGGAATAGCGGTACGGAACGTCCCCAAGTATCATCTTGGGCATGCGAGACTTTCGTTATCTTTTAGCGGTAGACCCAAGCCTTACGTGCTCAGGGTGGGCCCTTTTCTCGGTTCCGACCGGCGACATTCGTTGTGTGGGGAAGATAAAGGGGGAACCGCCGTCAGTTCCTATGTCTCAGAGACTTTCGACGTTTCATATACGAATCGATGAGTTGTTTTCGGGTTTCGGGTTAGGGGGCGGAGATGCAGTGGTTTGCGAGGCGCCGACGACCATGAGAGACCCTCATAACGCCATAAAGGTGGAGCAGGTAAGGGGCATCTTCGAATCAGCGGCCCGGTCTTGCGGGGCACTGGTGCCCGGACGGATCAACCCACGCTCGGTACAGTACGAGGTGATGGGGCTGACCGGGAAGCAACTAAAAAGAAGTGATGTTAAAGGCGCGGCAGTCCAGACGGTGAGGTATTTGTACGCAACAAATCTTGCAAAGATCGGATTTAGTGTTGAGGAGGCCGCCTTGAGTCGTCAGCAAGATATAGTCGACGCTCTTTTGATCGGTCGACTTGCCCTGTTACGACTTCAGGCGGCAGCACAGGCGTCCGTCTCTGTTGAGTCGCTTTTTGAAAGTCCGGCGTCAAAAAGTAGACAATCGTGGCGGGTTCGATCGATTGCCGTTTGAGGAATAAGTGATGTTTAGAGAAATTCTGAGGGTAGAAGGGGAAGAGCGGGGGGGGGCGCGCTTTTGCAGTAGTAGTGTCTCCCTGTTGCTGCTGGTGTTGTTGCTTGTTCTTAGTGGCGTGCCGGCTCACATCGCCGGTGCCGAGGAGGAAGAGGAGCCTAAGCCGAAAGTGAAGAAGCGAACTCAACTAGTACCATTGTTGACCGACCCCCGGGGTGCCGTCGACCTTACCTTATGTAGTCAAAATCTGAAGCTGTTCGGCACGTTCGATACAATGATGATCGGGGGTCAAAAAATATCTCGGGATGACTATCAAGAAAAGGTAGGGGACTTGGTAGCTCGATTTGTCTCGGTTCACTGCGACGTAATTGCGGTGCAAGAGGTGATGGGACGGAACGAAGCGGCTGCAAAAGAGGCGCTTGGTGTATTGGCTTCTAAGCTGAAAGAGGTGAGCAATCGTCGCTTTCAACTGAAAGTGGCACCGCCAGCTGAGGGAGGCATGACGGTCGGTTTCCTAATAGCAGAAGATCGAGCTGAAATTTTGAATACTGTCGCCTATAGTAAGGTGGAGCTCCCGAAGCTTTCTCCGAAACAGAAACCGCGACTCTTCACGCGAAGCCCGCTTGAGTTGCAGATCTCCGTGACATCGAAAGAGGGCACCGTGAAGAAGACAGTCACGGTAGTAAATTTTCATTTTAAGTCAAAGCGCGGAGGGATGGGCGACCCTTCGGGGCTCGAGTGGGAGACCTACCGAATGGAGATGAGTGAGGCACTCCGAAGAATCGTAGAGCGGCGGCTAAAGCAGGCATTCGCTAGTGGCGAGTCGCTGCTTGTATTAATGGGAGACCGCAATAGTAACTTCGATGTGGGAAGCGCTCGGATACTTGATGGAACAATCACGCTCAAGAGCTTTCAGGACACCCCTCAGTGCCGTCTCACGAAGCGGGGGGCCCCGATCTGCCGCGCGGGAGAATCATATCCCCAACGACTCTTTAGTGTCCTTACTGGAAATCCACGCGTCAAATCACTGCCGGGCACCTTTGAGTACAAGGGAGAGTATTCATGGCTAGATGAGATATCCATGCCAGCCGAGAGTCTGCCATTTGCCTGGCACACGGCGACGAGTGAGGGTGTATATGATTCAGGCGCGGTCTATAAGCCGAAGGGGGCCTCTGACCATGCGATGGTGTACGTGCGATTGAATTGGTAGCTACGGCGCACTCTTAAAAGCTATAAGCTGATCCCAAATTCTTTCAAAAGAGTTGGTCATACTCTGTATCATTAGCGGATCTTTGCTCGCCGACTGGTAAAAACCATTCTGTATCTGGACCTTGATCTCTTCCTCACTAAGTCCGGTTTGAAATGCAGAACGCGTCTCTTCGATCAGGTCTTGAGTGTTCTGAACCACACCATCAAGATGTTTTCGAACCAGGTCACCGGTAATTGCACCAAGATACGGGAACCCAATTCCTGACACGTCTATGTCTGCGAACTTTCCGACAGAGGTCAGCGAAGCGTTAAGGCTCGAGTCAGCCCCCGGCGCCGCCAGCTTGTTGCCGTTGAAGTAACCAAACGACTCGTCAACCACAAGAAACTCGTGTGGGAGCACAAGATATGACATCGAGTGGTTTCTATGCCCCGGTGTAGAAACGGCCCGCAGCGATAGATCATCGGATGAATAAATTGTTTCGCAATCGGCGAGGTGGCGATCCACTGTAAGCCCTGCTCGAAAGTCTTCGAAAGACAACGAATCAGGAGTATCGGAACCGGCAAATAAGGTAGAAATTTTTTTATCCTGCTCCCAAAGTTCACGGACGTTACTCTCTTGAAGCAGAAAGGTATGCATTGCCGCTGATCCGTGAAGTTTCATCCTCGGCGCAAGTCGGCGCAGACGCGGAATCCCCGCTACTCGATCCGCATCCATATGGGTCAAGATCACGTGCTGAATGTTATTAACATCCAGACCGAACCCCGAGAATCGCTGAGGAAGCAGCTCCACATGAGCGGAAGCCCCCGGGTCTATGAGAATAATGCTAGACGGGTCTCCGCTTACAACGTAGCGGCACGATGCTCCCAAAGTAAGGAGATATAGTCCTGGGTAGATAAGTGCTGACGAACGTAAAAGCATAACCCGAATCCGATAAACGGTAAAAAATGGCTAAATAATAGGGTCCGTGGAACCTGCAGCCCACGCGGTACTCGAGGAGGGCCGAAGTAGTGGCATAGTTCCATATACTAGCAGACTTACTCAAGACCATCGGGGTGATAGAGCACTTTATAAGTGTAGAAACACGTAGTACGTTGCGACTCGCGATCGATTTACGGGCACTTCCCGTCCCGTTACCAGCCGAGCTGGACGATTAGTCTCAAAACGTATGACAACTTCCTCTCCTGATAAATTTTCTGCCTTTCGTCCTGGCACCAGGGTGCTGGTGACTGGCGCCACCGGATTTACTGGCGAATGTCTGGTTAAAAAACTGCTAAGCCAAGCCGTATCGGTTCGAGCGATTGCTCGTGCGTCATCCCATCTCGCCGCATTTGACGGCTGTCCAGTGGAATGGATTCGAGGTGATGTCTTCGACCCCGCAGTCGTGAGGACAGCGGTAGAAAATATCGAGTACATCATTCACGTTGCAGCGGCCTACCGCGAAGCGAAGATTAGCGATCAGACCTACCTCGATGTTAACCTTACGAGCACACAGCTCCTGGCGGCGGCGGCGAAAGAGTCGCCAAGTTTTCGCCGCTTTGTACATGTTTCGACGGTTGGCGTGCATGGGCACATTGACGAGCCCCCCGCAAACGAGGAGTACCGTTTTAGCCCTGGGGACGTCTACCAGCGAACGAAGGCAGAAGCTGAAACGTGGATTAGGAAGTACTCACGAGAGACCGGGCTGCCGATAGCAGTAGTTCGACCAGCTGCGATCTACGGCCCTGGGGACCGGCGACTCTTTAAGGTCTTTAAAATGGCAAGTCGCCTGTTTTTTCCGCTCTTCGGTCGCGGGAAAGGGTTGTATCACCTGGTACACGTGGATGATCTGACTTCAATCTTCATCCGTGCGGCATTACACCCGAGGGCTTTGGGAGAGGTCTTTATCGCAGGTAACGCAGCACCCAGTCGCCTTGAGGATATAGCAACGACGGTGGCGAGTGAGTTGGGCAATAACTCAATGCGTATCATTCGGTTGCCGGCCTGGCCGTTGTTTCTTGCCGCCGATCTGTGTGGGGGAGTGTGCCGACCCCTCGGAATTGAGCCACCAATCTACCGTCGGAGGGTTGCGTTCTTTACCAAGGACAGAGCATTTGATACCTCGAAGCTGCGAACGGTTCTTGGATACGAGCAAGGGGTAACAACAGAGGTAGGGTAGCGTGCCACCGCTCGGTGGTATCGTGATAATGGGTGGTTGTAGTGCGCCAGCAGCATCGCTGTTGCAGTTCTACAGGTGGGATAGGGAGGGGGGGGTGTACAATGAACAGAGGCGCGAGATGTACGCTTCAAGGTAGAGACCGTGCGGCAGAATTTCGACCGGAATTAGATCCCTAAAGAAAAACAACTACCGCCCCATGATTGCGCTCATGACAACACTAATGGATTACACGTATACTGAAATTCGCAAAAGTCCGTGCCAATTAAAATGGCAAAGCTTTTACCGTAGATCACTATAGGTTATTGTTTTGATTCGCATCTGCGAATCGATAGCGTTTTCCAAAAGCCGGGATTTCGCTAAGGACTTTTGGAAAACGCTATAGTAGAAATCTGCATGAATAGTCATGATTCTTCCCCGCGCTTAGGCGAGGCAACGCCGCCGAGTTTCCAGATAAATGCCGAGGGCTCGGCTGTCGTTATTAAGGCGTCGGGGCAGTGGCGCATCCGAAGCCTCGGCGCGCTTCAGTTAGGACCGCTAAGCCACCGTTCGGAACATTCCGAAGTTTGCGTTGACGGTAGCGACGTAACGGAGCTCGACACAGCGGGCGCCATGATTATCTTTGAGATTGCCAAGCAACTAGGGGTTGTGCCAAATGATTTAAAGACACGTCATTTGGAAGCTCGTTGCAGCAATGTCATGGAGCTGTTACGAACTCGCTTAGCGTCCCCGCCGACAAGCGCAGGCCAAGAAACGTTTTCACACCTCGAGCGCATAGGAAAGAGCACTCTCGAGCTACTCGCCAAAGCCGGGCGGTTCGTAGAATTTCTCGGGGAGACAGCCTTAGCGATCGGACGAATTTTCGTGCAGCCAAAAGTGCTGCGGCTGAAGGAATGGGTCATTCAGCTCGAGCATACGGGGGTTAACGCCGTCCCAATTATCGTACTTGTAACCTTCCTCATAGGAACAGTCGTCGCCTATCTGTTCGCCGGCCAAAGCGCCAAATTTGGTGCGACTATATTCGTAGTCGAGGCCGTAAGCACGGGCATGTGCCGCGAATTATCTCCCATCA
>JAYVGZ010000577.1:0-6666 GCA_043771805.1 Pseudomonadota bacterium | reverse complement strand
CTCACCGAAACGAAAGCGAAGAAGCAACATGTGCCGAAAGGAATGGAGCCCTTCAAGGACTTCTTCGGCGATGACTTTATGGATCGAATGATGCCGGGCCCGCAGCGCGGTCTGGGAACAGGAGTGATCATTGACGACCAGGGAAATATCCTGACAAACAACCACGTAGTTGGCGATGCAGACGAAGTTACTGTGCGCCTAAGTGATGAGCGTAAAGTGAAAGCAAAAGTGGTCGGTCGAGATCCGAAAACAGACCTTGCAGTCATCAAGATAAAAGTAAAAGAGAAGCTCCCGCCGGCCGCGAAGCTTGGCGATTCCACGAAGCTAAAAATCGGTGAGTGGGTTGTGGCGGCCGGTGCAAGCTTTGGTCTTGAAAACACTATAACGGCAGGGATTGTGTCGGCGAAGGGGAGATCCCTTTCTGCAGCGCAATACGAGGATTTCATTCAAACGGATGCTGCAATTAATCCAGGGAATAGCGGCGGTCCTCTGGTCAACCTCAAAGGCGAAGTCATCGGCATCAATACGGCAATCGTCTCCAAATCTGGCGGGTACATGGGGATTGGATTCGCGATTCCAATCAACATGGTGCGCGACGTTATGCGGAGCTTGATTTCCGACGGAAAGGTTACCCGAGGTTGGCTCGGGGTTGCGATTCAAAACCTTGATGAGCGCATGGCTCAATCGTTTAATTATCCGAGCAGCGAAGGGGCGCTCATCGGCCAGGTTGACCCGAACGGCCCTTCAAAGAAAGCGGGCCTTCAGCAGGGCGACATCGTTATTCAAATAGGAACCGAGAAGATAAAAAACGTGACTCAGCTTCGAAACTACGTTGCGGCGATCAAGCCCGGTACGGATGTTGACGTTTCCGTGGTGCGCGAAGGACGAAAAGTTAACGTCACCGTAACAATCGGCGAGCTATCAGGGCAAGGCGCAGGCGAGCCGCAAGACTCTCATGGCCTCAATGAGGACTTAGGGCTCAGTGTCGAGGAATTTGATGAAAACTCGCAGCGCCGACCTCGAACATCTCGCACCAAGGGGCTAGTGGTAACTGAGATAGAGCCGCAGGGGCTCGCTGCCCGGGCTGGTCTTCAGCCGGGTGACATTATCGCCAGCGTGAACGGAACACGGGTAGACACCGTGGCGGCATTCCGCTCACAGATCGAAAGTGGGGACTATAAAAAAGGGCTCCGGCTCGTGATAGAATCCCAAGGGATGGAGAGATTTGTTTTGTTAAGTGAGGAATCTGACGAAGAGCCTCAATAGCTGTCCGAATGGATGCGGCGAACAATTTCCGCCGTCGGGTCGCCGCATCCATAACGACGTTTATCGCCTCCTGCCGCCAGCTAACTTGATGGCACCTCTGACCTGAGATCACGCATCCTAGATCTGGGAATCCCCCTCTTGTAGGTGCTCTGTGATCGATGCCGCTAAACTGAAGAAAATACGTCGCGCTTGGACCCGTCGCCTGCTGTTGTCGGTAATTGGTACTACTGCCTGGTTGTGGGGTTTCGATACGATCCCCGGCCAGAATTACGAGTTCGCAATTCACGACATGCTTGTTCGGCTGCAGGGTCCGCTTCCTCCCCCTGAAGATGTTGTGGTAGTTGCTCTCGACGAACAGACATTCCGTACCTTCAACTTACCTCTCGATCGTCCCCTTCCCCGTGAGCGCCACGCTAAACTTATCAAGCGACTCGCTAAACTTGGGGCGAAACGCGTCGTGTTCGACATAATATTTGCCGGCCAGAGCAGCAATCCTGATTGGGATGAGGAGCTAGCGCAGTCACTAAAGTCGATGCCTGTAGTGCTCGGTGTCGAATACGGCTTAGCGGAGTCAGGCGGCGTTCAGATGTCCGAAGTGATCAAACCGGACCCTTTCCTGGCGATGAACACCGCAGCGTTGGCGGTCACAGCGATGCAAACTGAATCGGGTGCTTCGCGGTATTTTTACCGGTCGGTCGATCCGTCGATATCGCACTATTCTACTCTTAGTGAGGCCGGAGGTGGCGTCCTACGCCCCGAGATGCGTCAGACTACACCCCTTCCGTTATCATCTGACCTGATAACTTTCTACGGACCAGCTCGCTCAATCAAAACCATATCGATGTATCAAGTTCTTGAGGAAGAGGTACCCATTCCTGCACACCTTATTAAGGACAAGGTCGTTTTCGTGGGGCTTTCAATGCGCACAGGGCTTGGCGCGATGCAGAAAGATAGCTTTCAGACCCCCTTCGGTGATGTCTTTGGAGTTGAGATTCATGCCACCCAAGCAGCAAACATCTTAGACGAGCAGTGGACACGTCGCCCGTCAATCGAAGAGCAGAAGTTACGTGGCGGTATTCTTTGCTTCCTGGTGTGCCTGCTCGTTGTGAGCCTGCGCCCACAAATGGGGTTCTTCTTTACCGCAGCACTAGCCGGCATCTGGTTCATCCTCACCTTCCTTGCCCTACAGATCCAGGTTTTCTTGGCTGGCGCCGCCATCGTAACTATCGCTGTGCCGCTATTATGCCTGGTCAACACCCTCTATTGGTACATCCGTACTCGGAAGAAACAGAAGCAAATTGAGGGCGCTTTCGCGTGCTACCTCTCACCTGCAATGGTTACCCAACTGAAGCAAAACCCCGCCCTCCTTAAGTTGGGCGGTGAGGAGCTCGTTTGCAGCGCAATTTTTACTGATATTAAGGGCTTCACGACAATCAGTGAGACGCTTGGTCCAATGCGCGTTGTGTCCATGCTCAATTCATATTTCTCCGATGTCAGTGACGCCGTCACCGATGAAGGTGGAACCGTAATCAAATTTATCGGAGACGCAGTGTTTGCACTGTGGGGAGCGCCTATCGCACAGCCCGATCATGCACAACGAGCAGTAAGGGCTGCACTGAAAATTCAGGAAGTCGTGGAAAGGTTCAATGAGCGGGGCGAATATCCGAAGCTTATCACCCGCGTCGGCGTAAACACCGGAAAGATGGTTGTCGGAAATCTTGGAAGCAGCAAACGTTTCGATTACACAGCTATCGGGGACTCCGTCAATCTCGCCGCGAGAGTCGAGGGCGTCAACAAATATCTAGGGAGCACAGTGCTTGTCACCCAGGATTCGGTAACACAGTTAGGCCAGCACCCGTTTATGTTTCTCAAGATGGGAGCCATTCGAGTCGTGGGTAAGGAGATACCAGTTAGTCTCTACAGGCTTCTACAGGAGCCGTTCCCCGAGGCTGACCGCGCTCGTTGGGAGAAGGCTCTCTCGCTGTTCTCTGCCCGCGCTTGGGATGATGCTGAGCGAGCGTTTAAAGAGATCATGGAGTCTCGTGCTGATCTTGCGGTGGCGAGCCAAACTTACTGTGATGCGCTGGTTGAGTTTAGAGCGACGGCTCCCGGCGAGACGTGGCAGGGGGAACTGATTATGGATCATAAATAGGAGATTACTCACTCCAGGATGAGGTGCGGCGTGGACTCGCCGACCTAGCCGGAGAATTAGAGAGGCAAGGAGGCCTCGCCCTTAATGGTTCTTCTCTCGATCCTGGGCACACTGGATTACGGTCCAAAGAAATAATAGGTGAGGAGAACTCGTGATCAACCACTCGCTTTAAACGCGCGTTTAGAACAACCCCTTAGGACTCTTCGTCATCAACTCATGCCCGTCCTCCGTCACCAGAATCGTGTGCTCCCACTGCGCTGAAAGTGATCCATCCGCGGTTCGCACCGTCCATCCATCAACCTTAGAAAGACTAGTCTTGTGTGAGCCAGCGTTTATCATCGGCTCGATCGTAAAAGTCATTCCAGCCCTCAGAATCTCGCCCGTTCCCCGTCGCCCCACGTGAAGAACTTGAGGGGGCTCATGGAACTGCCTCCCCACGCCGTGCCCCGTGTATTCTCGAACTATCCCAAATTCCTTACGGTTGTTCCGGATGTACTCCTGAATCGCAGCTCCGATATCGCCAACTTTTTTACCCGGACGCACTTCATTAATGCCCGCCATAAGAGATTCTCGCGTAATGCGCACAAGATCTCGTGCCAACTCACTACAAGCTGCCTCACCCCCAACGAAGTACATTCGGCTTGAGTCACCGTGGAACCCGTTCTTAAAGGAGGTCACGTCAATATTAACGATGTCGCCACTTTGCAAGATGGTGAAGGGAGCCGGTATGCCGTGGCAGATCACGTCATTGGGAGACACACAAACAGATTTTGGAAATCCTTTGTAGTTCAAAGGTGAAGGAGTAGCACCAAGCTCTGCTGTTCGCCTGTGAACAAAAGTGTTGATCTCTTCAGTGCTAATTCCTGGCCTGAGAATGTCGCCAACTTCATCAAGGATGGTAGCCGTCACAAGACAGGCTTCCCTCATCAACTCAATTTCGTCCGCAGACTTTACTGGAATACGATCAAGCACAGAGACTCCTTTCTACTTTTTCCCTAAGAGCTTACAGATAACTCGAAACTGATCTTTCGTCACGGGTTGCACACTGAGGCGTGATCCGCGCTGCAGAAGGACCATTCCGTCAAGCTCCGGGATGCAGCGCAGGTCACCTAAGGCAGCCATTTGGCTCCCTTTCCGGTGAAACGCGAGCTCCGGACAGAACCAACGGGGGGAATCAGGGGTAGCTTTTGGGTCGAATACTTCGCTGCTTTCATCGAACTGGGTCGGGTCGGCGGCGGCCTCTTGGGCCACTTTCGCAACTCCGACTACCCCGGATGGGGTCGAATTGGAGTGGTACACCAGTACCTCATCCCCAACCTTCATTTCTCTTAGGTAATTTCGCGCCTGATAGTTACGAACTTCAGTCCACGCAGTAGACCCATCTTTTTCGAGATCCTCAATGGAGTACACCTCAGGTTCGGTTTTTACCAGCCAATACGCCATTGCTCCATTGTTATGCCTACGCTCACCTCTGGCAAGTGCTGGAGCATAGGTTCTAAGAACGCCATGCGGGTCGTGCTACTCCATCAACTGAGCTTCGCGTGCAACAATTTCACGAATACCGTCGAAGCCTGGGTTGGTCAATTTGATTCGGGCTATGCGACTTCCTATCTGAGCAAGGGCATTTGCATCAGAAAAAGCAAAGAGCTGGAATTTGATTTTTGGCCACCGCTTTTTGAAAAAGGTTCCGGAGTCAGCATACGCTAGATCGAATGCCCTAAATCCGTAGGTCTCAACCAGCTCAGGGATCGCAGCCATTCGGTGGGGTGTCTTGTCCATTCGAGTTGGCAGCGCTACACCACGGAACTGCTCAACTGCATGAAGAATTTCGTCTATCGACGTAGCCAGAAGATAGGTCTTTTTTCCCTGCACGGATCTTGGAACCTTGATCACTCGAAGAAACTCGTTGATGTTCTGGGTAGTGAATGTCTCCGGAAAAAGACATGAGAGAAGCACATCGTCGCACGCTCCAAGCTTACATCTGAGATCGACCCCCGGAATGATCGTCAACGGAGAGTTCTTGGCTGCCGTAACCATTCGATCGACGAACTCGCCACTGTAGAAATCTGTAATCGCGATGACGTCCAGCCCCTTTACTTTGGCGAGGCGCACAATCGCCGGCGCGGAGTCCAACCCTTCGACTCCCAAATACCCCAATGAGGCTGGGCTGTGTACACGGAGATCCATTACGTAACTCTTTTGTCGAGGACTACGGGTCTTCTCAATTTGAGCTTTAAGTGGAGCAGAGGCCACAGCAGCAATCCCACTTTGGTCTTCTCCTGAAGCGGTGCTCACGGGCGTATCTTGTGATTTTTTGATCTTCGGCATCTCTTTCTCCTTAGTCGGAATTACTCTTCGGACGCATTCTCGTCGTTGGTTCTGATAGCCTCGCGCATCTTACGGCTCTGCTCTTGAGCACCAACCTTACTTGCCGACTTACCAGCTTCGTCACCCGACGAAACAGACTCTAGAATCTCTTTCATTACTGCCTTAATCGACCCGAGCTGGATCTCTAACCGGTCCATGTCACTTCCACTCGGTAAAGCATTGACGGTCGATGCAATCTTATCCACCTTGGTCAGCACGTTCGTCACCTTTGCGGTGAGCAGGTCAATCCGACCTTCGACAAGCTTAAGCTCTGTCACCGTTGCGATGCCCATCATTCGGGTAACGGTAGCAGCGCTGACCTCGACACGCGGCGCCTCTGTGGCAGCTCCAACGCGAATCTCAGGTTTCCCTTCTTCGGCTGCTTTTTGCTCTACGGATTTTTGCGATGATGTATTTTCAGTTTCCATTGGGGGTCTAAGTTAAAATAGCAACTCAAGAAAACGACGTCCGCTCTCGATGCGGCGGTGGGGAGGTGGTGCTTCTCTGGAACAGGGAGACACCGCAGTCACAGAAGAGTAGATGTACTTTAAGGGCTACGAGATTCTCGCAAGACGCTCTTGAGATCCCGTAACCTTACTCCCCTCGTGGTATGGTTGCTGACTTGAGGGATTTTGGTAGGTTCCTGTCGGTTTGACCGATCAGCACTTTGTAATCCGTCAGCTTAAAAACGCAATGTTGCCGCATCGGGCCAGAATATGCTTCTCGCTGCGCGACGAGCAGTTTGCCAATACCAGCCTACGACTGGGGCAAGTCGTTAGAACGTAGGCGTTCAGGGGGTGGAGTTGAAGTCCGAGCAGCGTCCAGCCCCTCAGGGGCGGATTTGCGGATGCAAATTCGGGGTGGAAACAACTAGCCGTTCA
>JAYVGZ010000576.1:0-3283 GCA_043771805.1 Pseudomonadota bacterium | reverse complement strand
GGTGTAGGTAACGATGTCGTCTTGGAGTGAGAGTTTCTCTAATGAGAGCGGCCCCCGTTCGATGTAGCGAGCGATGAATTGCGAGCTTTCTTCGTCGTGGAAGGGTTCCCCAATCCAGACTGAAAACCCAGTATGCTCTTGGCCTAAGATCTGAAGCACCTGGGTTTCATCAACGAGTCCTTTTTTGCAGAGAGCTGCGAGCACCCGCTCAGCGAACCGTAAGTTGAGAGCTTTGAGGTCAATCTCGATAAACGGTGAGAAGACGTCATCTTCGCCCCAGATGCCATTAGCCAGGAGTCCGTGAAGATGCGGGTGATAATTTAATGACTCACCAGCCGTCTGTGCTGTGAGAATAGCGCCGATAGTGCCGCCGTCTTTCGTGAAGACGTCCTTGAGCGCCTCTCGAGCTGCCTGGAATAGAATAGAGAGCAGCCGCCTTTCATACTTAAAGAAGGGTCGGATTCGTTTTGGGACGGTGAACACAATATGACGATGCGGTACGTCCTCAAGTACTGCCGCGTAAACATGCTCGGCAAACTTGACGGCTCTCTTAGCACCACAGGAAGGGCAGACCCCGCGTCGTTTGCATGAGAACGCTAGACGCATCGAATGCTTGCACGTATCGCAGTACACCCTCGCCGCGCCGTGAGCGATAATTCCACAGTTCAGGCTTCGACGTGAGCTACTCTCGGCCCGAGCTCGAGTCGAGGGCAGCCGAACGGTGCTCGTCAAAAGTAGTGAGGACTTCGTCTCGTAGGACTCCGTAGGTTGACGGGAAGCAGTCTTCCCAGGCACGCCCCAGGTCATCACGGGAGTGGCAGACCAACTGATACAGAACATTCGTCTCTGGCTGCCTGCGCCTGTAGTGCTGCGTCTCGGCCCGTACTTTCTACCACCTGTAGCATTGCAGCTTGCAGGGGGAATCGATTCGTAGGCACGGACGTTTCGAGGGAGGAATCTAAGGGCGTCAGAGAAGGATTCAAAATAGCTACCCCAGGTGCAGTTCGACTTACTCCGCACAGCAAGGATAACGTACGATCGGCACAAACTGGAGTGCTGGTTGCGGCAGCATCTCGTATTACGGATGCTGATATTGCGTCCGAATCTACTGAGTATGCTCGAATTACCCTATGGTGTGGTGGATAGCGCCTATTCATGGAGTGCTATGCCTGTCCTGTTCGTGGCCGGCATCAAGCGTTCGTAAAACTCAGGATGTTGCACTAGGCGGAAATCTTCCGCGCACTAGTCAAGCTTTCCGCCCCCTCTCAAGACCTCGCCACATCGCAACTGCTTCGAGACTTGCTTCCTCCGGTTGCGTTTCGCCAATCAGAAGCGACCGAACTTCACGAGATAGCTGACCTGCCATCGCCAAGAAGCCGGCATCAAGCTGCGGACCTCTCTTAGACCTGTATCCCCTGTGTTGATCTAGAGAAAAACGAGTAGGAAAATCGAAAAAGTTGCGTGGTAACGGCAGAATTTTCGGAAAGAACTGAAGGGCGGCATCTGTATTCTAAGGACTGAATCAGAACTGAGATGTTTCAGTAGGCTGAGCTTCTTTAAGAAAGATTCCGAAGTGGAGCGAGTTTTCTGGGTCTCATTTAAGGATTGATGGGGAAGTTGTCGTTTTTATCGATTCAAAGACGTAGAGGTAGCGGAGTCTCTAAGATTGAGAGGCGAGAAATTCTAGATAGTCTGGGTCCGGCACAAAGGCTTGTGCAAGAGGTGGCCCTCTCACCCGCTCAGGTTGGACAAACCACAAAAGCTGCATAGCCTGGAGCGCGGCTTTAATCTTAGTTTGGCCTGTAAGAAACTCCCGAATCCGCATCGGCCCCTCACACTTTGGGCACACTAACGGATCCACCTCAAAAATACGTTTAATCAAAGCCGCCCATCTCTTGGAAGCTTTTTTCTTTTGGAGTGGTTGGGCAGCTGAGATAGTTGCTGATACGTTGAGCTTGTTGAGCTTGTTGCGCTTTCCCCGAGCTCTAGAGGAATACCAACCAAAATATCGGGTCGTTGACTCCCAACGATTCGCTATATGAGGGGTAAGACGAGCCAAGAACTCCAGAGGTTCAAACTCGTGCGTGATGTCGTCTTTAGGAGTGAGGTAGGTGATGATGTCGTCAGTTATCGAGATGCGAGATTCTGCGATTGGTCCCCGGTCGATGTAGCGGGAGAGGAAAAGTCGTTGTGCCGCGTCATCTGGTGGGATTGGCTCTCCCCACCAGGCGGAGAAACCCGAATGGGTCTGATTAACAATCTGCTCTATGACGACATCGTCGATGAGCTCTTTATCCTTAAGGGCGGTTAAGACCCGGTGCATAAAGAGGGTTTGTAACTTTTGAGGGTCGGCTACTCCGAGTGGTTTCCAAGTGCCGTCGGGCAGAAAACCACCGTCAGTTGCGATTCCATGGATGTGCGGGTTGAAATTTAACGAGTCACCGTGACTCTGTACACACAGAACGGCGCCCGGTGAGGTACCAGGGAGTACGGCATCAAAGAGTTCTTTAATGCTCTGCCAGGCGGCTGTAAACAGAATTGACAGTAGCCGTCTATCGTAACGAAAGAAGGCTCTGAGCCGTTTGGGTAGTGATAGTACAAGGTGCCGGTGCGGCACCTTTTCGAGAACTTCCGTTTCCATGTGCTCTGCAAACACTACGGCTCTCTTTGCAGCACAGGAGGGGCAGACTCCGCGCTTCTTACAGGAAAAGGCGACTGCTATCGAGTGACCGCACCCATCACACTCGGCTCGCGCAAAGCCGTGGGCCAAGATTCCGCAGTTTAAGTACTCATCGAGAGTTTCGGTGACGACTTCGCGAAGCACTCCGAATTCAGGTTGGAAGCGCTCTTCCCAGACCCGCTCCAGATCGTCTCTGGCTTGGTACACGATTCGATAGAGATTCGTCTTCTCAGGAATACGCCGCCTATATGTCGTCTTGCCCGCTGTCGCCATGCTGGCTTTGTCGAGGCCCTTCCGCCGGCGGCATTTCCTCGGCGTAGCTTCAGCGAAGTCGGGCAGCGAGACTCCCTGTGCAGTGAGTGCGCGGTGCAGCCAAAATCCGCTGTACCCAGACTCGTAGCACGTACTTACATTTGCGCCCCTAAATTCTTTTACTATCAGAGACAGAACGGCTTCTGCTGTTGGCGGCATCCGGCAACGCTTTACAACCTCGCCCTCGCAGATTGTTAGCGCCGATGTAAAAGCGCGTATAGACGCCGGAGGTTAGTTGGGACTGATTTTTCGGAACACGTGCTCCCCTGCAAGCGTGGTTATTGACCCTGA
>JAYVGZ010000575.1:0-5493 GCA_043771805.1 Pseudomonadota bacterium | reverse complement strand
TCGAGGTAACCGTGGACGGGCAGAAGCCTGAGGACCTAAAGAACATCCTTCACAATGAGATGCGTACCTCAAACGATAGAGCATGGAGGTCTGTCCACGTTTGGGAAACGATGGGAAATTTCGCTCCCGCTATGGGGCTAATCGGCACCCTGATAGGGCTGATTCAGATGTTAGGTGCCCTCCAAGACGCGTCAACAGTCGGGCCTTCGATGTCCCTTGCGTTGGTGGCTACTCTTTACGGCGCTATTTCCGCCAACCTCTTTTTCTTCCCGATTTCGGGCAAATTGCGGCTTGTTGCTGGTGAAAGGGCTCAGATCAAGGACGTTACTCTTGAGGCACTGATGAGCCTCGCGGCATCAGAGAGTCCGGTAATATTAGAGCAGCGTCTTCAGAGCTTTTCATCGCTGGCGGTAAATGGATAAGCAATGGAGCTAGTATCTCCCGACCGACGTGTCCTGAAGGCTTTTTATACGCAGTACGTTGCAGTGCTCCTCATCATTCTTACCTTTACGATCGGCGCTTTTCGGCGATCACTCCCAACAGAGGAGCCTAGGGCCATTCCTCCTCTCTGGACGCCTCGTGCGACGGTAGGCTCTCTTTCGATTGCAGACCTCTTTACTGCTGAAGGGGGTATTAACGAGGAGAACCCGCGCGTACGCGCCGTGGCTCAGGTGCTAAAGAATCACGACCTATTGATGCGGGCAACCTACCTGGTTCCGCGTCTTGAATTTGATCGAGAGTCGGTATCGCTCAAGCGCGCACTACGGAGATTAGAATCACTGCGCGAGTACCTGCGAGCGCAGGGCGTGCCCGATGCGGCGGCGCACTTGCTCGTGCGTGCTGAAAAGGATGGGGCGAGTACACTCTTTGTGGAGTTTCTTGAGTCTGGGAAGGGCGGATAAATGGGAGCACACGTTGACCATAGAGCGCTGCGCCCTGGAGGATTCTCTCTCGATCCGGCTGGATCATCGAACGCCTCACCCCAATCCGGTTCGGTTGTCTGGTTTATCAGCTTTGGCGATCTTTTGACGCTCCTTGTGTGCTTCTTCTTAG
This sequence comes from Pseudomonadota bacterium, assembly GCA_043771805.1. GTDB lineage: Bacteria > Bdellovibrionota_C > UBA2361 > UBA2361 > OMII01 > JAYVGZ01. Next base: position 4,440 of record JAYVGZ010000575.1, on the reverse strand, counting down.
TTTTGACGCCGTGGGACAAGCTGCAGAAAGTCGAAAAAAATAAGGCGATTCAGGAAGTTAAGGTGGCACCAAAGGGGCTTGAAGGGCTTGGCACCACTCTTGCCTTTAACGCTACCAGCGCCACCACACCTGACGGAGTGATGGCAGGGCACGACCCACGATTTCGACTTTTAGCTGAGATTCCAATCTATCTGTTTCAGGTTGGTCAGCCATCGTTGAGTGGGCTCAATAGCCTGGCAGAGAGCATCTCTGGTGAGCTGAAGAGAGTTGGGAGCGCCGCCACGTCGATAGTGATTCGGTTGTGTGATGACACTATCAACGTTGAGGAAGTGACGATGACCGTTGGTCGTTTAGTGGAGGCAGAGCGACTGCGCAACGTGCAGATCGCTGTTGGATTTCCGACTGCGCGGTGTGACGAAAGTGATGTTATGCGACCAGTAACTGACACGGTCGTGGGGATGGTAACGGTAGTCGGCGGAGCAAACACTCTAGAGAGAAAGGGCTAGAGCAGGGGCGGTATGGCAGAAGAGAGCGAAGACACGAAAGCGGAAGGGGAAGCGGTTCCTGCCAAGAAGGGCGGGAAGAAGATGATCTTCATCGCAATCGGTTTAGTTGTTGTGCTTCTTGCGGTAGGAGTCCCGGCTGCCTTTATGTTGATGAAAAAAGCGGAGCCAAAAGTAGATGAGTTGAGTGCTGATGCCGCATCTACTGAAACCGCGCACGGCAAACTGGAAGGGAGCGAGGATGTCGAAGAGCTCGAAGAGGGCGAAGAGGCTCTTGGTGCCATCGTTCCATTTGATACATTTGTTGTGAACTTAAGTAGTGGAAAGTTTATCAGAGTTCAACTGCAAGTCGAGTTCGCGACTCTCGATATCCCAAGGAAGTTCTACTCTCGAATGGTTCCAATGCGTGATGCAATCATCTCAATGTTGACCGAACGTACTCCGGAAGACCTTGAGAGCCAGAAGGGAAAGGACAGCCTAAAATCGCAAATTCGAACGACAATGAACGAGATGCTACACCGAGAAGATGTCAAAAAGATTTACTTTACCCAGTTTGTAATTCAGTAGGGCGACGATGAATCAAGTTCTGACACAAGAAGAGATCAACTCCCTCCTTCGAGGCCTCTCTGAGAACGATCTCGATGCGGATAGCGTTGAGGCTGTTGATACCAATCAGAATGTCAAGAAATTCGACCTAGCGAACCAAGAACGAATTATCCGTGGTCGAATGCCGACCATGGAGTTGATCCATGATCGCTTCGCTCGTCAGTTCAGAACGCATCTAGCTAAATTCCTCGGAAGAACGTGCTTCGCCAACGTCGGTGGTATCGAAATGGTGAAGTTTGGTCTTTTCATGAAGAAACTACCACTCCCTTCATCTCTGCACATTTTCCGTATGCCGCCCCTTACCGGCTATGCCTTGATGGTGGTCTCTGCGCCCTTGGTATTCGGAGTGATCGATGGCCTTTTCGGTGGAAGTGGACAGGGACGAGTGAAGATAGAAGGGCGTGAGTATACGCCGATCGAGAGTCGTCTTATCGGAAAAGTAGTGATGATGGCGCTTGAGGTCTTGAAGGACGCATGGGCACCGATTCATCCAGTTGATTTCGTCTACGTTCGTTCTGAATTCAACCCACTTGCTATCGCGATTGTGCCTCCAACAGATGTGGTCATTATCGTTACGATTGAGGTAGAGCTCGAGCAAGAGAGCACAACGCTTACCATCTGCATGCCGTACTCAACGCTTGAACCTCTGCGCGGTAAGCTCGCAACAGGGTTTCAAAGCACTCGCCTTGAAGTCGACAGTGGCGTCATCCGTAGAATGGAGACGAACGTAAATCAAACGATCGCGTCAATGGGCGTGCAGCTGGCTCGCGGAACCATAAAGACAAGAGACTTCCTCGAGCTCAATGTCGGTGATGTTATCACCCTTGAGACTAATCCAGCAGATGAGGCTCGAGTCATGATTGAAGGAACACCGAAGTTTTACGGGTATGTGGGGAGTTACCGAGGTAATCGCGCCATCAGAATTACGCGTGATATTCCAAAGAATGACCTCATTAACATGCGCAACAAAGAGGAGTTGGTAAAAAATGGCGGATAGCGACGTTCAAGAAGGACTAGAAGGCGTAGCAGAAGCAGCCGCAGGGGTAGCGAGCGCTGCGACCGCTATGAAAAAGGGCGCCGGGCATACCCTGGACTTTATTCTCGACGTTACCCTCCAAGTAACCGTTGAAGTTGGGCGTGCGCGGATGACGATCCAAGATCTACTTCAGCTCGGACAAGGGTCGGTAGTGGAGCTTGAGAAACTAGCCGGAGAGCCGCTCGATATCTTCATTAACGGAAAACAGGTAGCACGGGGTGAGGCGGTGATCGTCAACGAGAAGTTCGGCGTGCGACTTACTGATATTATCTCTCCAGAAGATAGAATTGAAGGGTTGGGATAATCAACGGTGCTTAAAAGACCAGTTTGTAATTGGGGTGTGACGGTATGAAGTTCGGGAAAGTAGGTGCGTGTCTTGTAGTCGTCTTTCTTACAGTTGCGGCCCCAGCATGGGCCGAGAGTGCTGCTGGTGGCGCATCTCCGACTGTAGCGACGCTGGGTGCAGCCCCCTTCGATATGGGTGGTTCATTTCTTCGAATGATCGGTGGTACCCTGTTCTGCCTCGGTATGTTCGGCGCAGGCGTTTATGTCTACAAGAAATATCTTGGACAGCCGATGGCGGGGTCTAAGAGAAGACTAAAAGTAATTGAACGCCTGACAGTCGCACCAAAGACTAACCTTCTGCTCGTTTCCCTTGATGGCAGGGAGCTCCTCATATCGGTTGGGCCCGATCAGGCGCGAGTAATGCAAGGGCAACTTCCTCACAGTCGGCAGCTTTTTGAAGAATCCTTCGCTGACATGTATTCGATGCCGGTTGACGAGAAGCGATCAGTTGAGGAGAAGCGATGCGTTGGCTAATTCTCCTCCTCATCGCTGTTGCCGTACCCAGTGTAGGATACGCGCAGCAAAGCGTCCTTCCTGATCTCTCTATCTCGGTCGGCGGAAACGAGCTCGCCGGAAACAACTCCGTCGCGGCAAGTCTCAAGATAGTCCTCCTCCTTACGGTGCTCTCTTTTGCACCCGCAATGATACTCACAATGACCTGCTTTACGCGAATAACGGTAGTGCTCGGCATGACTCGAACAGCTGTGGGCACCGCTTCGCTCCCGCCTAATACGGTCATCACAGGGCTAGCGCTCTTTCTCACCTTTGCCATCATGGGACCAATTTTCGAAAAATCATACCAAGACGGAATTCGCCCTTACATGGAGGGGCAGATGGCGCAGGAGGAGGCAATGACCAAGACAATCGCGCCGCTAAAAGAATTCTTAACAAACCATGCGCGCGAGAAGGACCTGGCTCTCTTTCTGCAGATCACTCGCTCCGAGCTTCCGGCCGATCCGAAAGACGTGCCTTTTTTTGTAGCCGTGCCTGCTTTTGTATTGAGTGAACTGAATACCGCTTTTCAGATTGGCTTCTTGATTGCGTTGCCGTTTCTTGTACTGGATATGGTCGTCTCCTCGGTTCTGACATCGATGAGTATGATTACACTTCCACCAGTGGTGATCTCTCTTCCGCTCAAATTAATGCTGTTTGTCATTGTTGATGGTTGGCATTTGATTATTAGCTCGCTCATCAAGACGTATAAGGTGTAATGCCCTGCAGTTGAGAGATTTTATAGGAGACGCCGTATGAACATGGATGACTTTCTAAGACTTGGACAGATAGCGATCGAAACTGCGATCTACACCTGTGCTCCGATCCTGGTGTTCGGACTAGTAGCCGGATTCTTGGTGAGTGTTTTTCAAGCAGCAACACAAATCAGCGATCCAGCTCTCGCCTTTATTCCAAAGATGGGAGCTGCTGTTTTGGGTATGGTGCTCTTTGGCCATTTCATGATGAACCGAATAGCGGGCTTTACGATCTTCGCAATAAGCCAGATAGCCAATCTGCAGCCGAAATAGTCACGATCTTCAACAAGGACGAACAACGAAGGATGTACGGCACGAAACTCGGACGTAGGCGGATTGTAACTTGCCAGTTACGAAGAGATGAGATGAAAACAACGGGGAAACCACGGAAGGATAGGCGTAGCAACGAGGGGCAACCCACGGAAAAGTTCTACGTCTTCTCCTTCCGTGGTATTTCTTTCTTCCAATTACATCGAAGTGCTTAGAGCGGCGGTGATGTAGTGGATGAAACAATTCTTCAACTTCCAAATTTACTGCTTCAGCGACTCGATGTTGGCTGGACTTTGCTTCTGCTGATGACTCGGTATTCGGCTTTGGTGATGATTCTTCCCGGTATTGGTGGAGGGATGGGTGGTATCGCAGTGCGATATCCGTTGGTTGTTATTCTCGCTATGGTTACGCTAGATCCGAAGAATCCCACACC
>JAYVGZ010000574.1:0-8433 GCA_043771805.1 Pseudomonadota bacterium | reverse complement strand
TCGAGGTAAGCGAAGTGGTCTCGATTAGCATCTTGACCAAAGCCGGTGATTACTCTTTTCATCATGCAACTGTAAGGCAAGGAATGAAGGCACGCCAGCGGCCAGCGGACTACCGTGCGAAAGCTCCCAAGGTACGAGGACAAAAGGGGCCTGAGCTGTCCGTGGTCACCCGAGTTGTAATTCCAGTGTCGGTATCTTTCACGAAACCATCTGTAATGCCGTTCGTATCATTCGCGGCTAAATTGGAGGCCTGAGACCCGAACCCGACGTAGCGTCCATCAGCCGATATTGAAGTAACAAACGAGGGAAGGTCCGATTGAACTCCGGCACTACTGGTTAAAATCACCATTGTAGTGCCAGTGGCCGTATTTCTGACAAAACTGTCAGTAAAACCGCCGTTCGTGTCACCACCTGAAACGAGATTCGTAGCACTTGCGTAAAATGCTCCGTATTGACCATCACTCGAAATTGGGTGCCGTAGGAGCTACCATTACCTTGCGCTCCCGCACTATCAACAGAAACTCTCGTTAGCGAGACGAATGACTAAAAGATAAGGATCAACGCCGAATGATTCTGTTGACCTAGAAGTTTCGCACATAGCATGCCTCCCCTAGCCCACCTGTTTCCTCAAGAACTCTTCGCCCACGTCACGAATTGCCCTTGTGAATTTTCTGTGACCCGCTTGAAACCTTACGCAGCACACTCCAAGAAGAATCAGCTAACCTACAGTAACTGGTTAGTTCGTCGCTCCAGGGACAGTAGGGCTATCATTGAATGCCCGTTCATCCAGACATCTGATTGCTGTACAAGTCGCCAGGTTTTAGAGGGAATTTATATGCAAGAGTTGGTTAAGGTCTTACCGCTAGCCATTATTACCTTGTTGTTGCCCTGCCGGGCGAACGCACAATTTCGCCCATCAAGTCCCGAGCACATTGCGCGCCCCACAACCGTGCAGCCAACCCCGACGAATACTTCTGTGCCATCAGCTACCTCAACTCCCGAGGCGCCACCAACCGCGCCGGTCACGGCAACCCCGACCCCCACAGCCACGGCTACGTGTCAGTATTACAGTGTCGATTTTTCGTCAGGATATCGCGATCAAGGTGCCGCGACGATTATCGATCAGCGCCGCGCTCGGGATCTTGCTTGTTTTGAAAGCGTTGTAAACTCTGCGTTCTCTTTGTCTTCTGCGCTTGGGACCAGAGCGTGGGGCCGCTACACCAACAACGGAAAGGTATACTCTGCCTACGATGGAAAACAGACCCACGTCGCTGGTGGTGTCTTTACAAGTCTTCTATGGGAAGCGCTCAAGCGACAGTCCGGATTTGCGGCGCAACTTGATTTTTCACACACCTACAGCAGTAACGCGCTTAGTGCAGCCAATAATGCTGCCCGTAGTGCGATAAGTTGTACGGGAGGATACGGGGATGTCATTCCCAAATCCGGGCGAGGTACCACAAACGGCTTCTGGCAGATCGGGGGCTCATTTAATGGCATTTGGGAGAACGTAGCCTCAGGGTGTCGCTCAGGCTCTATTTATCTCGACAGTAACTGCAATTTAGTGCCGAAGGCAGCTGTAGATGTGGAAAAGCTGTGCGGGAATGTTACGTACCACTCGGAGATATCCACCCCGATATCTTTAGTGTGGTCAGAGGCGTATCGAGAAATGGCTGCGACGGTGGTCCACTTCAAGCTCAATCCCTTCTCTTCACAGGAACTCTGGGGGTGGCGGGGATCTGGGGCGCTTCCGCTGCTTGTATCTGATCCGAGACATTTGGGCGAAATAACCTCCGCTACCCAGCTTTTTGGACACTGGGCGTTTGGCGGCAGAGATGCCGTTGATCCGTCCGGTGATGAAACCAAGCCTAGTCCCTGGGAAGACGGATACCAGGCGTTGGCGAGTTTGGACTTCAATGGTGACTCGAAGCTGAGTGGGGTGGAGCTCACTAATCTCGCACTGTGGTTTGACCAGAACCAAGACGGAGTATCCCAACCAGGAGAGGTTAAGCGACTTTTTGAGGTCGGTATCACGACCCTGTTTACGACGGCTGATGGGACCGAAAATGGCGCTCCCACGGCGAGCGTTGGTTACATTAGAGACGTTGAAGGACGAGATGTAATTGGTCGATCGATAGACTGGTCGGAGAAAGGTATCAGCGAGGCCGCGATGATGAATCCAGGTGGCATTGATTCCCAGGTACCGGTCGTGGCTGCCGCGCTCACACCGTCTCCTGGCGCAAACGGCCAAGGGTTGCAAGGGGTATGGCGCTGGGCCTTTGATGAGGCGTCCGGCGGTTCAGGGCTGTTGATATTCGATTCGATAAACGGAGTTCCTGTTGGTGCTGTTGTGAATCCGATTGGCATCGCCAATGTTACCGGTGTAGCGAGTCAGGTAGTGTTCTCGAACTTCATCCCCTCGGTTGAGACTGCATCTGATGGAACCCTGACCACGAAATTTACTGTCAGGAGTCCTGGCGGCGCTACGATGGAGAATTCAGTACGACTAGAAAAGGGCGGCAACCTACTGTTGGGAAAAACGGTTGTAACCGGTTCCTCCGTGACGGCGACCGGATCGTATGAATATTCGTGGCGAGCTGCTCCGTATGTGCCGGGTGGGGGCACATTTCACTAGAACTGGGGTAAAAAAGGTCTCTTCGTCAGGAACTACCTGAGGCGAGGAGCGAAGCCAGGGCGCCCGGCAGCGCGCTGCAACAGTATGCCTCGGATCTTTGTGTTATGGCTCAGGAGGGGAGGCTTCGTAAAGCTGAGTACTCCTTCTTGTCTCTCCGATTTAGGCCATTGCATTTTCGTTAAGATCAGAGCGGTCAGAATCCGGTATCTGTACACGGGTGTATTTTGCGCAAGTCAATACCTCTCGCTAATTCTATACCCCGTCGAGCCATACCTCCCTCACCCCTCTCTCTCACCCCTAATCTTTATCTCAGCCCCAACATACGGATTCTGAAAGCTCTGCATCGCACTTCCTCCACGCTGAAAGATCTCCCAGAACCGATTACCCCACCCGCTGCTTCCGAGTGAGAATGCAAGCGCCCCCTCTTCCACACTAAACGAACCAGTAGCTACTTTTGCCACCATACGAGTGCCATTAATAGTGACCGCCACTTTCTGCCCAGGCTGCAGATCCTTTGTTTCGGCGCTGCCTGCTCGAAATGTTGTCTTGATATTTCCGAACGAGTCTATGTAACCGATAAACCCTTCCTTGAAAGAGGGAATTTCGCGCTTGGCGTCTATTGCGTCACCAAGCCACGGGGTTAGATCAATCCCTTGGGCAGCAGCCGCTACAATCAACGGAAAATTGTCGCGGCTGCGGAACTGCGAACCGCCGCGATCAACCAACACTGGTCGCAGCGAAACGAGGTGATCCTTAATTACCGAGAGTGAATACTTAGAGTTCACCGCTACGACCTGGACTCCATTCTCTAAGACCCCGTATACAAGCCCCTCCCCTTCGTTGTTGGATCGCCCGTGTAGAGAATCTTTTCGAGGCGCGCAGTTGGCGTAAATAATCAGAGGGGGATCTCCCTCAGCTCTAGGGCTCAAAGCCAACTGGCCAACAACGAAACCCGTCTCAGTCGTCTTGAAGCTATGCACAGAGGTGAAGTTCATATGCCAGTTCGACGGGAGCCACTTCGCGAGCGCTTGCGTTACTTCGCCGACCGCTAGATCACCTGGCGCGTAGTCCATGACAAGCTGAACCAAAGGAACACCACGCTGCCCGGCTGGGAGCTTCGATGAAACAGCAGCTAAAAGGTCAGAATTAGATGCGGGAGGTGTATTCATAAGTAATACCTAGAAAGCTAAGCGGAGGCCCAAAACATATCAAACAAAACTTCAAAAAGGATTAGCGTTCACAATGTAGCAGGGCCCAGGCCTAAGGCACCAGTCGAGATACCATAAAGATCGCGCCCATCCCTGCTCGTTGATGGGTGATCGGGCAGCGACAAGAGTGCGGATACTGTGGAGGTACTAAATGCATGTGAGGGCTAAAAAGCGCTTTACGCGCTCCAGGGTGAAGGCCGGAGTACACACAGAGATGTACTCGCACTCCTCCTCAGCCGGATTTGAGTAACGCACCTTTGTTCCCTTGAAAACAAGAATCGACTGCAATGCCCCAACCTTCGTCATACCGCTAACGGTTTCCACCGTGAACACTCCACGAATCACGTAGGTGACCTCGTCAAGATCAGCGATCTGGAAGCTTTCCGTCCAAAAGGGGGGTGCAACCATGCGAGCAATGCTGATATCGGCGACCTCAATTGAGGCTGCACCGATATGCTCTTGAATGATCTTTCCATTCGAAGTTGGGACATTAAATGGAGCAAGTTGCAGCCGCGTCTCTACTGCGTTGTGGAGGATCGGCTTTCCTGGCACCGCCTCACTCATAGCGTAATACGCCCGCCCGCAAGCAGTTCTTCATTCTGGAGATCGTAGATCACAGCAGCCTGCCCCGGTGATGCAGTAGCCCAATCATCCTGCCAAGCGATCCTGGCGGACGTAGCACTCTCGGCAACAAAGGTTGCTCGGACGCCTCGGTGGCGAGACCTCACCTGCACGATGATATCTTTCTCAAAAGGAAATTCACCGAGAGCTACTTGGCTGATCAAATCGGGACTTACCCAGTGCATCTCACCGATACGGAACCCCGCACGCTTCAGCTCCTCACGTCCACCTACGACTACTCGATTTGACTGGGCATCAATCTCCACTACATAGAGCGGTTCCGCAGTGCCTCCAATATTGAGTCCTCTACGTTGCCCAACTGTGAAGCTGTGAATTCCTTCATGCTCTGAGATCTTCTCGCCGGATGTTGTCACTATCTCACCCCGTGATCTCGTTGCGCCAATTTTCATGACAAAATCTTGTACGCTCCCTGCGACAAAGCAGATATCCTGGCTCTCCGCCTTGTCGGCTGTAATGAGCCCCGCCTCGCGTGCAATCTCACGCACCTCTGGCTTCGTGTATTCACCGACTGGAAAGAGTGTTTTCTCAAGTTCGTCTTGCCGACAGGTGTAGAGAAAATAGCTCTGATCTTTGTCGATATCCCGCCCTCGCAGAAGGTGAAAGCCGTTGTCTCCCTTTCGAATGCGAGCATAATGGCCGGTCGCTACATGCGAACACCCAAAGCTACTTGCACGCTCGCGAAGCTCCCGGAATTTCACCTTACTGTTGCAGTCTATGCATGGATTGGGGGTAAGGCCTTTCTGATACGTGGCCACAAATGTGTCGATCACTTCTCGCTGAAAAGTCTCTTCGAAGTCTACCACGTAGTACGGGATCTCAAGTTTCGAGGCGACTCTGCGAGCATCACAGAAGTCAGCCGGCGAGCAGCACGTCGCTTTACTGTTCTCGCTTGAGTTCTTGCGGTAGTCCCACACCTGCATCGAGACTCCGACCAAGCTGCGCCCCTCACGAGCGAGCAAAAAAGCTGCAACCGACGAATCAACACCGCCCGAGAGTGCTACGACGACTGAGGCCTCAGGGATATCCTGAGCCCTTACTTCAGAAGGAACGGTGTTCATGAGTTACTTTCCAGCGGTACTACCATTGAATCTTCGCTTCTTTTCCAATCCACTGCGGGATTCTCCCTCTTCGTTGCACGAATGCGAGCAACACATCTTCTAAAAACTTCGCATACTTTCAGCACCTGCTCAGATGAAGTGTCGGCACGCATACTAAAACGCACAGTCGAAGAGGCCCTCTGCGGTTCCTGCCCCATCGCCAGCAAAACATGGGAGGGCTCCCTCTTCCCTGATGAGCACGCTGCACCCGTAGATGCGAGGACCCCCGCTAGGTCAAGAGCCACAACCAAATCATCAGCTCGCACCCCGGGCACGTAAACGCTCGAGGTGTTCGGCAAACGAGGCAGTTCGGCTCCATTAATGACGCAGTCAGGCAGTTCCCTTAGGATGAATGCTTCAAATTCATCTCTGCTTCTTCTCATATTCACAATTCGGGATGAAAGCTCCTTCTCTAGCTGCTGAAGAACCGCACCGAAGACTACAATCCCAAGCACATTCTCCGTGCCCCCGCGAAGCTTTTCTTCCTGAGCACCTCCAACTATCAATGGACGAAGCTGAATATTCTCGCGGATCAGCAGCACTCCTACTCCACTCAAGGCGCCGATCTTATGGCCTGAAACTGTCATTAGATCGACACCGAGATCTCGAAATGACACCGGCTGCTTACCGAGTAGCTGTGCAGCATCGGTATGGACTAAAGCGTGTGGTGATCTCTGACGCACAATCTTTACGACCTCGGATATTGGCACTACAATTCCTGTCTCATTATTCGCCGCCATCACTGAGACAAGACGGGTTTTCGAGGTAAGTGCTACCCCGATGCTTTCCGGAAGGATCGCTCCATCTGCCATTGGTGAGACGAGCGTAACCTTCACACCGCGGAACCGCGCACTTTCAAGGGGGGCAAGTACACAGGGATGTTCTACCTGGGTTGCAACCGCCTCGTCTCCTGACTCAAGAATTCCATTCACAACTGTATTGTTCGCCTCTGATGCGCCAGAGGTAAAAACAATCGAGTCGTGTGGCCCGACGTCAAGTACGCGCCTTACCGTTGCTCTCGCCTCTTCAATTGCCGCCCTAGCAGCCTGGCCGCCTCGGTGCATGGAGCTTGGATTAAAGAGGTTTTTGGTAACGGCTGTGACCAAGTCGAGCGTCTCCGCACTTGGGGTGTAGGTCGCGTTAGCATCACAATCGATCACCATGAGAAACTCTTCTGCGTAGTAATATCAATAAGTTAGAAAAGTCTTTAGGAGAGCATTCCCCGAAATAGAGCTTTGTAGAGGAATTTTAGCTCCCCAATCTTAAGCCTATCCCCTTTAAGGCTCGATAACCCCTTCATATAAGAAGGAAAGGTACAATGCCATCAGAAGTTACGCAAAGCATCGGAGCCCGCTCAGCTGAGTTAGCCAACCAGCAGCCCGCGGTGGTACAAAACCGCTCTATTGAGTCGAATCAGCTCGCAAGTAACCTCGCGAGCCAAAATCGCGCCTCCGCTGCTCAAAGCGCTACGACAGTTACCCCTGATCAACGCAGGGCGGTCCAACGTGAGAACAAGCGATCTGAGGGCGGATTCGCGGCCCAGGAGAGACCAAAGGAGAGCGCCTCGGAGGAGAGTGGCTCCTCGGAGAGTGAAGGGCCCGCAAAGAAAGACTCTTCTACCCTCAACAAAGTCGCGTAACGAAACTCTTGAAGTCGGTGTTCGATTTCAGGAACTATGGCTCATCGCACACTTCTCTTTGCTCTACTCGCTACCGTTGCTACGGCGCTTTTTCACTCCTCCCATTTTTCGATGACGTCCAAGGCTTTTCCCCTGAGCTGGTTTGTTCCGCCCAGTGGTGCCAGCTCAGAGTCCCTCTTCGCCCGCGGTGTACCCCAACCCCTTGCATGTGCCGACGCATTTGATCTTCAACTCATTCCCGGAATCTCTGAGAAGATCGCCACACGCATCATTGATAGGCGAGCGAGCATTCTTAAAAATGCTCACTCGACGAACGACCCCGAAGCACTACGACAGGTTTTTGGGATAGGAGAGAGTAAGGCGCGCACCTTCTCCCGTTACCTCTCCTTCGAAGCACGGTGTGATGACGCGGTTGCCTCACCCCGATGGTAATTATGAAAGGGGTGAATCGTTGCCTCTTTCACAGTTGCCGGACGAGTAGAAATCTCGCCGCTAAAACCCTCCATCGGTTCAATCCTTACAATGTCTCGGCCTGAAGGACCCTTGATACGGGTAATCTTTCCAACTCCAGGGATTGTCGTGCTTGCGGTATCTGGTCGAATTGCGTGGCCGGAGAAAGATCGTGCGCGCTCGGTGCCGTCAGCAGCAAATGTTTTGTAGTGAAGGCAGAGGGTCTCGCACTTTCCTAGTTCGACTTCAATCGGACCTGGCCGGACGATGCGGTCGCTAGGTGACGACTGAGCATCCACCCGCTCCATTTGCTTCAGCTGGTTAGCCGGCGACCCTTGTGCGAGAGAAGTTGAGTCAGGTTCCCTCTTGCTATCGCGCGAGGGAGTTAAATCCGGCAGAATTTCACGCCCCGCTCCCTTCTGCTTCGGTACTTCCGTGTTGGAAAGGCCGGCATTGGAATGCAAAATGGTAAAAGCTACTCGATTTGTTTCATTACCGATACGCGCGGCTGAAAGGACGTACGAACCACTCGCTCCCTCACCGGTAGGCCAAATGAGAAATTGATTAGCTGGCGCGCCGGGTCTGTTGTCTCGACGCACCTCCATGCCACGAAATGGGCCCGCTTGTTGGACGATCCTCTCGTGAACCTCCAACTCGTTCTTCGTGGTTGGGGGTACGATCCCGGCCACTGTCCCCTTTCGAAGAGCTTCGCCGACCCGAAAAGAGTTGAGGAGCTGACCGTGATACACGGTGAGAACTCCGTTA
>JAYVGZ010000573.1:0-2208 GCA_043771805.1 Pseudomonadota bacterium | reverse complement strand
GTGATGACCTAGAGCGTGCCTGGGAAGACCGTTTCCAGCCAACCTACGGGGTACTACGAGACGAAGTCCTCACCACCTTTGACGAGTACCGTTCGGCTGCCCTGACTTCCGTCCGCCGCCTATGATTCCGAAGTACATCGATACTTCACTTGTCCGCCGTAGCGCGGGGCGCGGAGAGGCACTCGATGATCTCATCGACACAGAATTTGACGCCTAACTGATGCGAATGGGGGCGGCCACCACAAATTCACGTTTTCACCCCTCTTGCTCCCGCAGCCGCTCAATACTGCCTTCTCCTTGGGCACTAAAGTCTCCAAATAAACCTTAATTGCCGCAATCACCCCGCTTGGGAGCGGCTTTCTCCTCAATATACCGCTGTAGTTTCAACCTTGTTAAACTATCCTCTCACCACTACCATCGCAACTAACAGATTCGGCTCAGGAATTAATCGATCTTCCTAGTCATTAGTCATTTGAGCATCTAGAATACGAGTGCAAAGCTAACCCTAATTCGTCGAAATTAGTCGAAATACCACTGTTTTTTAAAAAATACTTAAGGTTCGGGTGCAGCATGCCGTTTAGCTCTTCATGGGGAGATACCTCCCATCCGTCGTAGCAGCTGTCGCAGTTCTTGCGGTACCTTGCAGTTGCAGTTTCAATACTCGCAGTTTTACATAGCAGTGCGAAGTTAACTCGAAACGAAGCGCAGTCATCTCTAACGAGGTCGTTACAAAGGCCGACCTCGAAACGAAGTGATTGTATTTGGTCGACGAGCAGCCCGGCGGGATACTTCCGTCGAACCTGTCAAAGGACGGACAGTGGCTGCTGGTTGAATATTTCAAGGAGGAAATACCTGTGCCGATAACCATTAACTCAAATATAGCATCCTTAAAAGCGCAACGTCAGCTGTCTACCTCGACTGACGCATTACAGAAAACATATGAAAAGTTGTCTTCTGGACAACGTATCAATAGAGCAAGCGACGACGCCGCGGGCCTAGCGATCGCGGACTCGTTAAGAGCGAGTCAACGAGTCGCGCTCGTAGCCGTGCGCAATGCAAACGACGGCATCTCGACGATTGCGATTGCAGACGGCGCGTTAGGGCAGATCGGTAACGTTCTTTCGCGTCTGGCAGAACTCGCCGAGCAGTCAGCAAACGGTACGTACTCGACGACGCAGCGTTCGGCGCTGCAGAACGAGTTCGTGGCGCTGGGTTCGGAAATTGAGCGTATCGCTGTGACGACCGTGTTCAACGGTGTGTCTCTGCTTTCTGGAACGTCGCAGATCGTTCTTCAAGTAGGTTTTGATTCACGGTCAACATCTCAGATAGCACTCACTGCTGTGCTTGGGACACTTAGCGGATTGGGACTGTCTGATCCTGGCGCTTCTGACCTTACCTACTCTATCAATGCATCGACTACGCCTAATGCTCAGTCCGCATCACGTCTCGCGCTTGATGCGGTAAACGGAGCGATCAGTTCGCTGGCAGTGTTGCGAGGTAACCTTGGTGCGGTTGAATCGAGACTCAGCGTTGCCATCAACAATCTGTCAGTAGCTCGAGAAAACTTCGCCGCAGCAGAAAGTCGCATCCGAGACGTGGACGTAGCTTCCGAAGCAGCGGATCTAACAAGAACAAACATCTTACAACAGGCAGGCGCTTCGATATTGGCGCAGGCCAATCAGCAGCCTCAGCTAGCGCTCTCGCTGTTACGATAAAAAGTCGGGCCGGCGTCATCGCCGGCCCACTGTAAACTTTTAACTAGTCGTTCTCATCTTCCGAATCTTCCGAATCTTCCTCCTCATCAGCCTCGCACTCTTCTAAATTCTCATCGTCGTCTTCGTCCTCGTTGTCGATGCCATCTTCATCGTCATCCTCGTCACCGTCCTCTATGCCGTCATCGTCAGCATCACTGTCTTTCGGTTTAGCATCATCAGCATCATCAAGACCGTCGTCGTCTGTATCTTCGTCAGTCATCTTAGTGCCGGCTTTTGATTCTCGTCGATTAGAAATCCCATCGCCGTCAATATCTCCTCCCGCGGTAACCGCCTTCAATTCCTTGTCATCCGGGATTCCGTCACGATCCCGGTCGGCCGCGTTAGCGGATCCGATTAGTACGATCAATAAACAAGCTGCTGCAAAAACTTTCATAGCTCTAGTGTTCATCTACTTAAATCTCCTCAGATTTTTCCTACGGTTCAAATCGGATGT
>JAYVGZ010000572.1:0-3498 GCA_043771805.1 Pseudomonadota bacterium | reverse complement strand
CGAGGCAACTGCGACAAGATCGCCATCAGCTTGAAAAGCGGACGTGTTCGTTACAGTATTGTAGCCGCGCAGTTGAAGGATTCCGCCGATAAGGCCTCCGCCGGCCTTCAGGGTACGGGTCAGATCTACATGGGATGGAGTGGCCCCGCCTGCACCATAGTCGAAAACAACATAACTCAGAGCTCCGCCACTCAAGGAGGGAGGCACCGACCCAACAGAAAAACTCGGATTAGTGGTAACAGCCAAGCTACGGAAGTTCCCCGCATTAACCAGCGGAAATCCATCAGAGGTGAAAATGTTCACCATACCATCGGCGGTTTCAACAGTTTGAAACGATAGCTTCTCTGCCAATTTGGTCAGTAATACATCTCTCTGATCTCGCTCATCACCTGCCGTAGAGCCACTCGACTCACGCTGCGCTACCTTCGTGTTTAGTTCAGCGATCTGTCGAGAGATGTTGTTGACGCCCGTAATCTCTGTCGAGAGGCGCTGATCGAGCTCCGTTTGCACTGCGGCGATTGTGTTGTAGCTTGAGGTGATCGTAGCCGCGACGTCTTGGCCTCGGCTAATGAGGTTTGACCGTAACTCGATATTCGAAGGGTTGAGCGCCACTTGGTTCGCTGCCGAAAAGAACTCATTAAGCGAAGATCCGATAGTGGTTTGAACACCGGTAAGGTCAAAGAGAGCGTCGATTCGACTCAGGTAGTCACTCTTGACCTGGTCCTGCCCTTTCACGCCAGTCGCTGTCTGGAGGAGTCCTTCGAGAAACCTGTCCGAAAGCCGCTGAACATCGGCGACCTGCACACCGTTTCCAACGTCGATTCCAGACCCGACCGATCCGGGTCGTGTCTCAAGTTGTGCCTGCCTTCGGGCATACCCAGGAGTATTTACGTTAGCGATATTATTTGCCGTTGTCGCAATTACCGCCTGCTGCGCAGACAGAGAGCTTACGGCAGTATTGAGTATTTTTGCTCCAAAGTTCGGCATAATTCTTGGACCATCGTTTCCGGCAGGTTTTGCCGAAAAACTTCTCTCTTGAGGTAGTGAGCAAGGGCTGTGCCTGATGAAGGTGCGCCAGGTAAAGGCGTTCTGATAACCCGCTACCGCTCTCAGGCAGCGACCCTTGTGCTGCTTCTTCTAACGCGAGGAATGAGGGTAAATGACGAGGGCTACGCCTGGCCCAGAAGTGATCCGGCACGAGGCGTGTTAGGTTGAAATAGCTCTGTCATGCCACCAAACGCGTTGTACGAACGAGTTACGGTCTGCGTGGCTGACCAGATTATCGAGAGGGATCCATTAATGAGGCCAAGAGAAAAACTGACTACTTGATTTAGTTCTTTACTCCGCTGTTCCATCAACTTTGATTTTTGCTTTAACTTGGCGATGACCGGCAGGATTCGTCTTCGCTCTGCGGCTGTTCCACCCGTAGTGACTAACTCGGTAAGGGTTATCTTCGAATTCTTGTTGAGGATCCTCACAAGATCGTCGCGTGAGGCCCGTATCGCCGTCAGTCGGTCGGCCACGGTAGCCCTTCTTTTAGCACATTCCGCTACTTTCTCGCTCTGTAACTTTACAACATGCTCTTGCTCACTAGCGAGCAGCGCGAGGTAGTCGTCGATCGCTCCGCACTCTTCCGCCAACAGCTTTTCGGTGTTTCGTAGAGTTGTCTGATCAAGCGCCATTACAGTAATCCGTTCTCGCTATCCTGATTCTGGTTATCTGTGCTGCTACCACCAAGAAGAATTTCAAACGAAAGCTCTTCACTTACAGACCGAGCAATATCACTTAGGGGGGGCTGATAAGTCCCTTCTCGTATCTGCTTCTTGAGATTCTCAACTTTTTGCCTTCGCTCAGCTGCAAGCTTTGTAGGATCGAGTTCTGACTTAAGATGAGCTGCAAGTGACGACACTTGAACAGAGTCTGAGCCTTTCGAAACATCACTCGTCGCTGCCTCCGGTTGCTCTTTTGCTTTGGTATCAACACCAACCTTACGTGCAACCGTCTGCTCGGTTGCGCGAGCGTCCTTGAGTAATGTAACTTTTGAATCGCTGCCGCCTGATCCTGGTACCTTCATATCCAATCCTTGGGAAGAAACTGCCTCTTATTCAGTCAGCAGTGTCACCTAGTCAATCAATGCCTTCTTCCGTCTTCACAACTACCGTACGAGAGCTAACTCTTTGACCTCTGCCGTAGCGAGTGTATCAGTTGAGATGCACTACAAAAGGCCTTCGAACCTACTTCTTTTGCAACTTATTAATATCTTTCAGGATTATCTCTTTTATTCCTACGCCTCGCCCCTCAGAAATTGACTTCGCCATGGCCTCATCGAGCATGTCCCGGTAGGTATTCTCTTCGTCACTACCAGATACAAGCTCTCCCTTCGGCACTGTTTTCCACATCGATTTCATTACCTCCTGCAAAAGTAGTGCCTCAAATTGCGTCGCTGCCTGCACAGGATCTTTCGTTGCAGGCTTCGCATCCTGCGCCCGTGAAAGAGAGGAGAGTACTGCTGTGTCTATCGCTTTAATGCCGTCCATATTCGTCACATAATAATGAGCTCAGCATGCAACGCTCCTGCACGCTTAAGCGCGGTAAATATTGATATCAGGTCTCTCGGAGTAGCCCCCAAGGCGTTAAGTGCTTTTACAACATCACCGAGAGTCACCTCGCCCCCTACAATTCGGAGAGCTTTTTTTTCTTCACCGACATTGATGTCTGTATTTGTGACCACTGCCGTTTGCCCCTGTGCTAGCTGGTTTGGTTGCGATACGCCCGTCTCAGAGCGAATGGTAATATTCAGGTTGCCGTGGGCCAGAGCAACCCTTCCAATGGTTACGCTTTCGCCCATGATGATCGTACCCGTGCGTTCATTCACAATCACCTTGGCACCCACGTCCTGATCAACTTCAACCTGCTCAAGCACCGCCATGAGGGTTACGGGGTCTGACTGAAAACGTCCCACGAGCGGTACCTCGACTGAAGCTGAATCGAGGGCGGTAGCGGCGGGCTGACCTAATTTTTGGTTTATCGCATCGACAAGTCGTACCATGGTCGTAAAATCGCTCTCTCTCAGCACTATCCGCACCCTTTTTGATTGAAAGAGGTCGAACGGAATAGATCGCTCCACGACAGCACCCTCAGGAATGGTACCGACTGTGGGGTGGTTTTTTTGTGCCGAGTCCCCGCCTTCACTTATGGCGAAGCCACCAAGCATTACGCTCCCCTGAGCAACCGCGTAGGTATTACCATCAGCACCCTTTAAGGGTGAGAAAATCAAAGTTCCGCCTTGCAGGCTCTTGGCATCGCCGAGCGAGGAGATCGACACATCGAGCTTCGTTCCTGGGCGTGCGAACGGCGGGAGATCGGCGGTGATGACAACTGCGGCGACATTCTTGACCTTAACGTTCTCGGGATTAACTCTCACACCGAGCTTCTCCAACATATTTGAGATGCTTTTGACGGTGAATTCTACTTTACCGTCGCCAGTGCCGTTCAAGC
>JAYVGZ010000571.1:0-14548 GCA_043771805.1 Pseudomonadota bacterium | reverse complement strand
CGCGGGCGACACTGTGGTGAACCACAGCGAGGTCGCGATTCTTGATGTTTCCGAAGTATATCCAAGCGATGCGCCCTCGCAGTAGAAAACCTGTGAGCGATGCAGGCTAGACGGGGATTGCAACACATCGCTTAGAAAGTGCTTTCGCTGAAACTGACTACTCTGCGTCGCTAGATCCGGGATTTCTTTGGGTAACAAATCGATACACCGATACAATGCCTCCCTCCGCGATCGGAACGACCTTTATTCCTTTAGCTGTCGCTTCGTCGATAAACCGCTGAGGTGCTCGATGCCCCCCCTTCGCAGCGCGAAACGAGACGAGAAGGCTACCCCCTACTAGCTCCTCCTCCAGATCAGAACTTGATTCCGTAAGTCCCACGAACCGAGTAGGCTTCGTAACTCCGTACACTGAAAGAGGAGCTCGTAGGTACTCCTGAACTGCTGGACTATCTCGCAACCAGGCACTTTCGGATTCGATGAGACCAGAGAAGAGGATAATTTCAGAGGCTGCCTCCTCCTGCGCAAGGTGTGCCGCGTTTCGCCAGTCCTCAAGCTGCCATTGCTGCGTAAGGAGCCGAAAGAGAAGCCCACACAACAGGGTTACAGTCGCTATGGTGCGATGGTGCTGCGATGAGATCGTTGCAATCACGGCACCGAAAGCAAGCCCTACTCCGCCGACTTGCCAAACCCAGTACCGGGCGACTAAAATGGAGTTTCCTGATAGTATAGAGGCCATAAAGAAAAGAATAACTGGCGAGAAGATCCAAAATCCCAGGAGAAGCGCGCCGCACCGATCAAACTTTACTTCGCGCCAACGAGCACCCCAAATCACAGCGAGGAGTAAAGCGATTACCCCAACGACCAATACTGGAAGCGGTACCAAGGCGGGGAAGAATGCAGCGATACTCGGCGGCTGCGCAAAGCTCAGCTCCCCTGCCCTACTCATCAGATGTCTCAAATGAAGAATGCCCGGTACAAGCATGAGGCATACTAGAGAGAGCGCCACAGCAAAACTCTTCCGTAACACACCATAGGTGATCGCAATCACCACATGCAGGAGTAAGATACTCGCGAAGAGGTAGTGAGAATAGAAAGCTATCACTGTGATCGAGCCGTATAAAACCAGATCAACCGGGCGCTTCTTCTTTGCGAACTGGAGTAGATAAAAAACGGACCCAAATACGCACGCAATGCCCAACGCATAAGGACGTGCACTGATCGCTGCTCTTTGAAATCCGTCAGCACTGATGAGGATCGAGACCGCAACAGGAGCGATAGCGTGTTCACGAAAAAGCAGTGATCCTATTCTTGCCAAAAAAACTAAGCTGCATCCTGCAAAGAGAAGGCTCGGCGCCCGAAGCGCCACCTCAGATCCTCCAAATACCTGCCGCACGAGCCACAAAACTTCATAGTAGAGAGGAGACTGTCCCTGAAAATCGAGGGTTCTGTGCCATACTTCTTCCGCTCCAGCACTGGTTATCCAGGAAGAGAGTGTTTCATCAAGCCAAAAGCTCTCCGCTAGAGGCGCTCTCAGAAGAAAGATCATCCCTAGGAAAATAGTCGCGGCCCACAGCGCCTTGTTTGGATGAAAAATCGAGTCAGGTGCCATTACTGGTATACACTCTCCTCCTCCGATTCAGGCCTGGTCTTCCAGCGTCTGTGCATCCAGAACCACCCCTCAGGAAAGGAGCGAATCATTTCGGTGTAGGCAGCGGAAATTACTTCGGTGATCTTCACAACTTTTTCATCAGTTGAAGCATCTTGGTCATGATAGACGCCAGCGAAATCACACTCCACTGCATCGATGACATATTTGTCGTCACCAACATAACGAATGGACGCTACGAAGATTGGCACCTCGCACCGAAGAGCTGCCAGCCCAAGTGACTTCGTGGTGGCAGCCGCTCTTCCAAACCAGTCGACAAAGACGGCATGATTTTTGGTGACGTTTTGATCGAAGAGCACGGCAACCGACATTCCACTCGTTATGGTTCCGGTAATCTCCTTGAACGCACCCTTTCTACCGATAATTCTGTTGCCGCGTGACTCTCGAAGAGCCGTCCACCAGGTGTTAAAACGGGGCGACCGGAAGTTCCTTGCGACCGCAGCGAGCGGATGCCCCATCAATCCAATGGCGTGCCCCAAAAGCTCGAAGCTTCCGAGATGTCCTGTTGCTATCAGAATGCCTTTTCCATTTTGCTTGGAGAGGACTTCGAGGTAGCGCTCAAGCATCGGACAGCTTACATGCTCTCTGACCCATTCCTCGCTCAAGCTCGGAAGTCGAACAGCATCAGCAGCGAGGCGCCCCATCTCTACGGTGTTTTGTTGAACGATGCTCCGTCGCCACTCAATATCACTCTCGGGAAAAGCAATCTCGAGGTTCCTCATCGTCGCGCTCTTCAATCGGGGTACGACGAAAAAGAGTATTTTAAAGATGGTCGAAAATAGCGTGACATTAAACCTGTGCGGCAACGCCGATAGAAGCGCATAAATAAATCTCGCGCAGGCGAGTGAAACGGTATCGATCATTGACTTGCCTTTTTGGCTTTAGCGGGCTTTAGAAATCGCTCCATCGCTTTTAACGTCTCCTTACTAACGTAGTGCTCGATGCCTTCGGCGTCTGTCCTTGCAATTGCGTCTGAAACGCCGAGTTTTCCAAGAAATTTGAGCACTACTTGGTGCCTGTGACGCACTTCTTGAGCGACCCTTCGTCCGTCCTCCGTGAGGAATATTGAGCGGTAGCGCTCAGCCGACACCAATCCATCGCGCTGAAGACGCCCCACCGTGCGGTTCACAGTGACGTGGGTGACCCCCAATCTTCGGGCAATATCAACCACCCTAGCCTCTTGCCCTTCATCAATGAGGTCGGCGATGACTTCGAGATAGTCCTCAACAATTCCGACTGACCGGGCTGCTCGTGCTAGACGGTGATGCGCAGCACTTTCTGCAACCTCTGAATTAGGCGAAGAACTCACTCTCTTCTTCGACACGACCTTTCGCACCAAGACTTCCCTTGACTCTTTAGGCTCACTACACGTATTTTGTAGCTTATGATACATGTTTTGGTACAGGGTACAAAGTGTAAACACCGGCTTTTTGTAGGCGCCCTGCTCTGCCTTTTTGCCGCGCTCGCCTCACCCTCAACCGACCTGTGGCCCCAAGCTGCGGCGCAAGAACGACCAAAGGTGTTAGCGACAACGAGTATCATCGCTGATTTCGCAAAACGGCTCGCCGGTGACGAACTTTCAGTTTCCGCGCTCATGGGAGAGGGAATCGACCCCCATCTCTACAAGGCCTCCCCTGGTGACATGCGTCGACTTTACGACGCAGATCTGATTTTGTTCAACGGCCTTCACCTTGAAGGTAAAATGGCCGATGTGCTCGAGAAGATAGGAGCGCGGAAACCCGCAATCGCTGTTACGGCCTCAATAGATAGATCACTCCTTCGACAACCCGCCGAGTTTGCCGGCAACTACGACCCCCATGTATGGTTCGACGTTCAGCTCTGGAAAAGTGCGGCCGAGGAAGTTGCGGCAGCTCTGACAAAGGCTGCCCCTGGAAGTGCAAGCGCTATCTCTGCCCGTCTGAGTGCTCTTCGCGATGAGCTTTCAGCGCTACACAGCTGGTGTAAAGAGGAGATTCAGTCGGTGCCAAAAGAAGGACGGGTCCTCGTCACCGCCCACGACGCTTTTGGCTACTTCGGACGTGCCTATGATATCGAGGTATTAGCGATCCAGGGAATGAGCACGGACAGCGAAGCAAGCCTTCAAGATATTAATCATCTCGTAGAGACGCTTGCCTCACGACATATCCCGGCGGTCTTTATCGAGAGTAGCGTTCCACAAAAAACAATCCAAGCACTAGTGGAAGGTTCTCAAGCCCGCGGGCACCACGTCGTCATTGGTGGTGAGCTGTTCAGCGACGCTCTGGGATCCGCTGGCTCTCCGGAGGGGACTTACATAGGGATGATTAAACACAACGTAAAGACGATCGTTACTGCACTTCGGTCGCAAGAGGTTTCGGGGCACACCACGCCATGAGTGCAAACGCTATCGAAGTGCACGACCTCACGGTCACCTACGACCGAAAGCCAGTGCTGTGGGATATCGATGTAACAATCCCAACTGGAAAACTCGTCGCAATAGTGGGCCCAAATGGAGCAGGAAAATCAACTCTTCTGAAGTCAATTCTTGGCCTACTCGTTCCTTCAAGTGGTTACGTTCGAGCTCTAGACCGTCCGATCCGAGAAGTGAGGCGACTGCTCGGATACGTACCTCAACGCGAGAGCGTAGACTGGGATTTTCCAATCTCTGTACTCGATGTTGTGATAATGGGTCGATACGGCAAAATTGGGTGGATTCGTAGGCCAGGCAAAGAGGACAAAGCGGCGGCCCTCTTCGCGCTCGAACAGGTCGGAATGGCCGATTTCGCGGAACGACAGATCAGTCAACTTTCCGGCGGGCAGCAGCAACGTGTCTTTCTAGCGCGAGCACTTGCTCAAGATGCACAGGTCTATCTGATGGATGAACCCTTCGCAGGTGTCGACGCTGCAACAGAACGAGCCATCATAGAAGTTCTGCGATCCCTTCGTGCAGGCGGGCGTACGGTAGTAGCGGTCCATCACGATCTGCAAACGATCCACGAGTACTTCGACTGGGTGGTGATGCTTAACTTGCACATGGTCGCCGCTGGTCCGGTCGATTCCGTTTTCACTACTGACAACTTGCAAAAGACCTATGGAGGCCGGCTCACGATTCTCGATAAAGTTGCCGAAGCAGTACGAACTGGAAATCAACGTACACGACAAGACACAAGTCGAGGATAACCGTGAATTCGTTTCTGGGGACCCTATCATCCAATACCATTCTCGTTCTGCTGGGTACTTCGTTACTCGGACTGTCTTGCGGTGCGGTGGGCACCTTTGCCGTTCTTCGACGTCGAGCGCTTGTAGGAGACGCCCTCGCTCATGCGGCTCTCCCGGGTATCTGCGTGTCCTACCTTCTCTTTCATGAGCGAAGCTTCCCCGTGTTGTTTATCGGTGCGCTCCTGTTTGGAGTATTAAGCGTATTCACCATCGCTCTCATCCGAGACACGACCAGGATCAAAGAGGACGCGGCGATCGCTATTACCTTAAGCTCATTCTTTGGCCTCGGAATCGCTCTTTCTCGCATTATCCAGAATCAACCCAGCGGCAATCGCGCCGGTCTTGATGACTTCATCTTTGGTAAAGCCGCTAGTATGGTTCAGCAGGATGTCATTTTCATCGCGGTGATATCAGTGCTTGTGCTCTTGGCGATCGCACTTCTCATTAAGGAGTTCAAGGTTCTCTGCTTTGACAAGGAGTTTGCTTGGTCTCAGGGCTTTCCGGTATATCGCCTCGATCTGGGCCTCATGATGCTCGTATGTCTGTGCACAGTGGTTGGACTGCCCGCTGTTGGCGTCGTACTAGTCTCCGCGCTCTTAATCTTTCCTGCCGTGACGGCACGCCTTTGGACAGACCGGCTTGAAACGATGGTCTTTCTCGCAGGATTTCTGGGGTTTATTTCTGCGTTAGGCGGCACTATTTTGAGCTCGGAACTGCCCGGGCCAAGTGGTGGTCTTTCGCGAGGGTTACCCACTGGGCCACTTATTGTCATTACCTGCGCACTCCTGTTTGCTTTCTCCCTTCTCCTGTCGCCCAAGCGCGGACTGTTGAGTTTTTTCCTGAAGAAAAGAGGGGTACTATTTGACCGATAATCTCACCCCTCAAGATCTTTGGATTATTGCGACATGCAGCTGCTGTGCTGTTGCATGCTCGATACCCGGAGTATTCTTGATGCTACGGCGCTCTTCTATGCTTGGGGATGCAGTATCTCATGCCATCTTGCCTGGATTGGCTGTGGCATTTATGGTTTCAGGATCAAGAGATCCCCTCATAATGCTACTGGGCGCCCTCGCTGCGGGACTCTGCACCACCTTCATTTCCTCTCTCCTTCACCGTTCTCGCCTTGTCGCTGAAGACTCCTCCTTGGGGATCGTCTTCACTACCTTTTTTGCTATCGGAGTTATTCTCATCTCGTGGGTTGCACGACAGATTGATTTAGATCCAGGGTGCGTGCTCTATGGGTTAGCGGAATTCACGCCGTTCGATACTATTACGATCGCAAATACTGAACTCCCGCGCAGCTTTGTGTGGCTAAGCTGCATCGTGGTTGTGAACGTCATCTTCGTCACCTGTTTCTTCAAGGAATTGAAGCTCTCGACCTTTGATCCAGCGTTGTCGACCAGCCTTGGATTCAGTCCCAGTATTCTTCACTACGCGTTAATGACGAGCGTGACTCTCACGGCCGTTGCCTCGTTTGAAGCGGTTGGTTCGATACTCGTGGTATCGATGCTGATTGCCCCCGCTGCCGCGGCTTACCTTCTATCCGACCGCCTCAGCACTATCTTAGTGCTCGCCGCGCTCGTAGGAGTTCTGGCGTCCGTGGTGGGCTATCTCGGGGCCCTCTCGCTCAACACATCAGTCGCCGGCATGATGAGCGTTAGTGCTGGCACGCTTTTCGCTCTTTCTGCCGTTTTCTCGCCTAAACATGGCTTTTTAAGAAAGATGATTCACCGAACGCTGCTTCGTTTCCGCATCGTTCGTGATGACCTATTGGGCATGCTATTCCGTTGGCATGAGGTAGTGGGCAGCGGTTCAGCGACACCTCTTCGCAATAAAGATGTCACTGCAGCCTTAGGCAACACCCCATTGACCTACCTCGCAGCCTGGTCGCTGCGAGCCTCAGGAGATCTCATCACCCTTAAAGACGGAACTCTGCGACTTACCGAGGCTGGATTGGTCGACGGGGCCGCCTTAGTGCGCTCTCACCGGTTATGGGAGACCTACCTTGCTCACCATCTGGGCCTACCACTGGATCATTTGCATGCCCCGTCAGAGAGAACCGAGCATTTCATCGGTCGGGCGATCGCTCGGGACATTGAAAAAGAAGTTGCTCGTGATAGTGACCCGCACGGGCGAACTATTCCTCGCAATTAATTAGCGGGCTCTTGCTGTCGCCGATACGGAAGAAACAACCGAAATGCTGTAGTATGCCGAGAGCGATCGATAACGAGTTCCCCTTGATGCTCCTCTACTATTTCTCGACAAATACTGAGCCCCAGCCCTGTACCCTCTCCTACCGCTTTAGTAGTAAAGAAAGGCTCGAAGATCTCCTCCTCAACTGAAGAATCGATGCCAGAGCCCGAATCAACAACGAAGAGCTCTACCCCGACTTCTCCGGCTTTAAACTCAATTATAATCCACGGATGCACAGCGCCCCTTAGTGCATCCAAAGAATTACTCACTAAATTGAGGAGCACTTGTGAAATTTGCGTCGGTCGACATTCAATCACTAACTCATCAGGCACTGTGGGCAGGTTGAGTTGTACCTTCTGCTGCATACACTTCCCTTCACAGAGCTCCAAAGTGTCACTGATGATTTGACGAACCCCCGCTTTGTGAAAAGGATCATGTGCTGCATCTCTCGCAAAAGCTCGACAGCCGCGAATAATCTTACTGATTCGGGCGGACATCGAAACAACACGCTCGGCGTGGTGTATGCACTTTGGAACATCAATGGTAGTTTTCTCCAGGTTGCGTTTGAGAACCTCGCCATTTGCAAGAATGACACTTAATGGATTGTTGATTTCGTGCGCAATAGCTCCTGCCATTTGACCGAGCGCCGCCATCTTGGCAGAGGTAGCAATGACCGATTGTTGGGACGTTATCGTCCGCTCGGCCTCACGCAGAGCGGTCATATCAAAGCCGACTACTACAGCTCGTTCGCCATCATCGTACTTGCGCCCCATAAATTGAAACCAACGCGGGCGCCCCTCTCCGGGCACAAACAGTGACTCAATTGCCTGCCGCTCCTCTGCCGCGTTATTGAATAGAGCCTCGCAGAAGAGCACGAAAGGATTCCCAGGCGTGATAAAACCCAACGGCTTTCCGACGAATTGGTCAGGGCTCACATCGAATTGCGCCGCGAGTCTTTTGTTCACCCCGATATAGGTAAGATCAGACTTCACCCACGACACGAAGCCGGGCATCGCGTCTACTACCGACTCAAGCATATCCATCGTAAGAGCAGTCATTGTTTTATCCCTACTTTTTTAAAATCCGCCTCAGTGTACCGCGATCAAGTGAAAGCTCTTTTGCTGCCTGCACCTGATTCCCTTGTGCTCGCTCCAGCGCGCTGCGAACTAATTTCTCCTTGAACGCCTCGACTAGCTCATTAAAGGTACCTGTCGAATCTGTATCTCGTGACGTACGACCAAGCGCCATATCGTCAAGCGAGATCCATGTTCGGCTTTTAAATCGAGCTTTAAAGGCAGATCCCTCTACAACGGCCTGTAATTCACGAACATTTCCTGGCCAGCCATAGGCTACGGCTGCTTCTATTGCATTCTCCTCTATCTCAAAAACATTCAGCCCTTCGCGTGCGCGTAGAGCCTCTAGCGCAGCTTTGAGCAGCTCTGGAATATCTCCTTTACGCTCGCGAAGAGGGGGAATTTCTATCAAGCAGTGAGCTATTCGATGATAAAGATCCTGTCGCAATTTACCTTGCTGCAAAAGCTCCCCGACGGGTCTGTTAGTCGCTGCGACGATTCGGCAGTCTACCGATTGTAGTTCGTTTGAACCTATCGCGCGAAATCGCTTCTCTTGCAAAACATCAAGGAGTCGCACCTGCGTATCGCCGGGAATCTCATCCACCTCATCAAGAAATAAGGTTCCTCCGTGAGCTTCCGCGACCAGCCCCTTACGCGCCTCTGCAGCGCCGGTAAACGAACCCTTCAAATGCCCGAAGAGTTCGCTTTGAACTAGATCTCCGCCACCAAAGTTCGGGTGGTAGGGAATGAATCGCGCCGCCTTGCGGTCGCTTAGGTCGTGGATGATGCGAGCGCACAACCCCTTACCTGTTCCCGTTTCACCTAACAAAAAAGCAGGCTGTGTTGTAGTAGCTGCGAACTCAAGCTGCTCTCGGACCCGCGCTATCTCGGAACTCGATCCAACAAGACGGGCAGAAGTGGCATTTGCATTCACCTGAAGCAGTTGTCTCTGGTATCGACGCAAGGCAGATTGGTTCACGCCGTCTTTGACGAGTGCCGCCAGATGGTATGGGTCAACCGGTTTTTCTAAAAAGCTCGCCGCACCGAGAGATAGTGCCCGAATTCCGTTCTCAGTCGATCCGTGCCCAGTAAGCACTATCACCCGAAGGGAATCATCCCGCGCCAGAAGCTCCTTCAGAAGCGAGAAACCACTCTCGACCCCGATTTTTTCGTCTATACAGAGATCAAGAACAGCCACCTTCGGGGATTCGCCCGCCGCGAGCTGGACTGCTCGATCGCGAACTGCTGCGCCGCAAAGAGAAAGCGGTGCAATAAGCGGAGAAAGTACCCGAGAGAGGCTTTGCAACATCTCTGAGTCATCATCGACGATGAGAAGATCCTTCATATGGCAGCCTTCTCATCCACCCAACCCGTAGGGTTCTGTTGGATAAATAGTCTCGCGGATAGCCGAACAGCCTCAACATCAAGCTGGCTTTCGTGTTCGAATGAAATCGAGATGCCTTGAGCACGCAACATCAAATCTACTATCACAGCTTGCACCACAAAAGTCTCACCCAATTCTGCTGAGGCGTACTCCGTTGCGGAGAGATACCTCTCCCGTCTTAATTTCGTAGAATCCCCATGGATAGAGATCACAAGAGTCCTGCCCTCAGTGTTCGCCGTCGCTTCAAGATTTGCCCCAGTAACCAATCGCTGCTTAACAAGGAAACGAATCGTCTCAAAACAAGTCAAGAGGGCGGTAAGGTCCGCCGAATAACTCTCGTTAAGGGCCAGCTTTAGAGGCG
Source organism: Pseudomonadota bacterium (assembly GCA_043771805.1). GTDB lineage: Bacteria > Bdellovibrionota_C > UBA2361 > UBA2361 > OMII01 > JAYVGZ01. The sequence goes on along the minus strand of JAYVGZ010000571.1, from coordinate 4,673 downwards.
ACTCTTTATCATGGATAACAGAGTGAACAAGTGCCAAAAGTTTTTCGCTGGAATGATCGCTGACTACTACTCGGCCGTCCTTGAGACTGCTGAGCGCTGAGAGTGATTGCGAAATATTCGCGCATCGAGCTTTGCTCCGCTCTATTTCAGACACCGGTAGGATCGTACCGAAATAGGCAAGATCGTTTAAAACTACAGAGAGGTCTCCCCGCACCGAGTGCGAAAGAGCCCGAGCTAGCGACGCGACGAGCTGCAGATCGCTTAGCTCCGTCATCTTCTGCTAGGCCCGAAGTTTGTTATAACCATCTAGCGCTGCCACTTTGTAGCATTCAGCGAGGGTCGGGTAGTTAAACACCGCATCTCTCAGGTAAGCGAGCCCCCCCTTTAGAGACATTACAGCCTGTCCGATGTGCACCAGCTCGGTCGCGTATTCGCCGATGATGTGCACACCCAATACCTGGCTTGTCTCACGGTGGAAGAGAACTTTTAACATTCCATTCTCATCACCCAACATCTGACCTCGAGCTATCTCTCGATACCGGGCTATTCCAGTTTCATACGGAATACCCTGCTTCGTCGCCTCTTCTTCGTTCATTCCAACAAAAGAGATCTCGGGGATCGCGTAGATGCCGTAGGGGAGCGGGACCTCCATCACGTTGTCTTCGATACCAAAGGCATGGCACGTTGCAAGCCGCCCCTGTGCGGCTGAGGTTGATGCAAGCGCTGGAAATCCAATGACATCACCTGCGGCGTATACATGATCAATGGATGACTGATAGTTGTTGTTTACCGTCAACTTACCCCGATCGTCAGCAGTTAGTCCTACATTCTCAAGGCCAAGATCATCAGTCGCGCTGACTCGTCCGGCCGAATACAGAACGCAATCGGATACTATCACTTTGCCACTCTTTAGTACGGTGACTACCTGCTTATCGTCTCGTGTTGTACAGCTCTCCACCTCTTCTCCGAGCCGCAGGCGCACACCCATGCTACGCATCTGGTAGTGAAAGCATTCGATAATCTCCTCATCCACGAACCCCAGTAATCGCTTGCGCTGGTCTACGATCGTAACGTGTACGCCGAGAGCTGCGAACATAGATCCGTACTCGGTGCCAATGACACCACCTCCAACGATAGTCATCTCGCGAGGAATCTCCTGCATTCCGAGGACATCATCGCTATCAAACACCGACCGACCATTGAATTGAACGTTGCTGGGACGAAAGGGGCGCGCACCGACCGCAATAACAAACTTTTCTGCTGTCTTTTTAAGACTTCCACTCTGCGAGGTGATCTCGACTGTCTGTGGATCTGTAAATTGCGCATGACCAGAGTACATATCAACGTGGTTGCGAGAGAGCTGGTTCTTGATAATGTCTATCTCTATCTGCATGATGCGGTTACATCGGAATGTAAGATCAGACATCTTAATATCCGTCTTAACACGGTAACCCATGCCGTAAATGTTGCGCTGTCGGTAGCCCGAGAGGAATAAGACCGCCTCTTTGAACGATTTGCTGGGAATTGTGCCGGCGTTCACGCACACCCCTCCGACCACTTCCCTGCGGTCGATGATGGCTACCCGTTTTCGGATCTTTGCCGCCTGAATAGCGGCGCGCTGCCCGGCCGGTCCACACCCAATTACAATGAGGTCGTAGTCAAAGGCGCTGGTCCTAGTCACTTCAAAAAGTCTCCAAGGGATCCGACCGGCACATACCTTCCATTGATTCCCTATAGTATAGATGCTTTATTTCAGATGCTTGTTTAAGCGTACAAGCATCGATGTTTGTACGAAATAACCATTTGAGGATACTACACTATTTATGGTCTCAGAAGACGAGGTCAAGAAGATTGCCAAGCTCGCGCGGCTCGACATTGAGCGTGAGTCTATTCCTGTGGTGACAGCGCACCTTAACTCAATCCTTGAATACGTTGACCGATTGAAAGAGGTCAATACGAGTGGTGTCGAGGCAATGAGCCACGTCAGCGAATCAACTAACGTTCTAAGATCGGACGAGATGCGCCCCGCTGGGGCTTCGGTTCTCCCGCAGCCACTGGGTGATACCGAGATCCCGGTACAAGAAATGCTACCGGGCGAAGCATTGCTACAGAATGTCCCGGATAGTTCAGGGCGGTTTATCAAGGTGCCCCTGATCGTTGAGTAGCCCCAGCACTTAAAGTATCGGCTAGCCCAAACAGCATCACCGAAAAGAAAGAGCGAAGGATTTAGTTATGAGTGACCTTTCATCTTTATCAGTGTCTGAACTTCGTTCTGGCTTGGATGCCAAGCAGTTCTCGAGCGTTGAGGTCACACATTCATGTCTGGCAAAGGCGCATAAATTATCAGACTTGAATTGCTTTATTACGGAAACAGCAGATGCCGCTCTTAGTGATGCGGCAGCAGCAGATCAACTCATTAAAGCCGGAAAGACTGCGCCTCTGCTGGGTATTCCGGTCGGAATCAAAGATGTCATATGCACCAAAGGTATTCGAACAACCGCGGGGAGCAAGATCCTCGGAAATTTCGTGCCTCCCTACGACGCCACCGTTGTTCGAAAACTTAAGGTTGCAGGTGCGGTCATCTTGGGCAAACTCAACATGGACGAGTTTGCGATGGGTTCTTCAAATGAGAATTCTGCTTACGGGCCCGTCAAGAATCCATGGGATACTTCGCTTGTTCCAGGCGGCTCGAGCGGCGGATCGGCTGCTGCGGTAGCTGCCCGCATATGCCCTCTGACGCTTGGCACCGATACCGGTGGCTCCATCCGGCAACCCGCTGCTTTCTGTGGAATCACTGGGCTTAAACCAACCTACGGCAGGGTGAGCCGTTACGGCGTCATCGCCTACGCATCATCGCTCGATCAAGTTGGAGGCTTCGCCAGGAATGTCAAGGATTGTGCTCTTCTGACTGAAGTCCTCGCAGGGAAAGACCCGAACGATGCCACTAGCGCGGACCGCTCAGTGCCGTCTTTTTCAGGTGCACTTGGTCAGAGCATCAAGGGCTTGCGGGTCGGAATTCCGAAAGAATACTTCGTCGCTGGGTTGAGCGCTGAAGTAAGCGCTTCATTCAAAAGAGCTCTCTCAGTGCTGGAGGAACTTGGCGCTCAGTTGGTCGATATCTCACTTCCGCACACCGAGGTGGCTGTCTCAGTTTACTATATCATCGCTCCGGCAGAGGCCTCTTCAAATCTCGCTCGCTACGACGGCATTCGCTTCGGCCACCGAGCGAAGGGTGAATACGACCTACAATCCCTGTACTCGAAGTCTCGCAGCGAGGGGTTCGGAAAAGAGGTACAGCGCCGTATTTTGGTTGGGACATACGTTTTGTCATCAGGTTACTTTGATGCTTACTATGTTAAAGCTCAACAGGCTCGCGCTCTGATTTCAAAAGACTTTACGGATGCGTTTTCAACATCGTGTGATGTCATTCTATCTCCAACGACTCCAACTCCTGCGTTTAAGATCGCTGAGAAAATCAGTGACCCGATCCAGATGTATTTAAACGATATCTTTACTATCCCGGTGAATCTCGCCGGACTTCCAGGCATGAGTGTTCCATGTGGATTCTCTGATGGTGGTCTTCCCATCGGGATGCAGATTACAGGCAGAGCTTGGGACGAAGAAACAATTTTTCGAGTAGCATCTGCCTACGAGTCAGCTACTGATTGGCACACGCAGAAACCGTCTATGGGGTAGGTTTTAATCACCCCCGGCTTGCAGCAGGAGCACGAACTTCATGGAATATGAAACAGTTATCGGATTAGAGGTTCACGTACAGCTGTCGACCAAATCTAAAATATTTTCCGCTGCGTCAGCTGCCTTTGGCGGCGAGCCGAATGAGTACATCGATCCGGTTACTCTGGGGCTGCCGGGTGCGCTGCCAGTAACCAATCGTCGAGTGGTCGAGTACGCAATCATGCTTGGGCTAGCAACCGGATGTGAGATCCGGAGATTCAATCGGTTCGCGCGGAAGCATTACTTCTACCCCGACCTCCCGAAAGGGTACCAGATTTCTCAACATGACGAGCCCATATGTGAACGGGGCCATATAGAATTTTACCTTGGTGACGTGAAACGCGTAGTCGGACTCCAGCGTATCCACATGGAGGAAGACGCCGGCAAAAACTTGCACGACAGCCGCACCTCCTCGTCTCTGGTCGACCTCAACCGCGCAGGAGTTCCGCTTCTTGAAGTCGTGTCCGAGCCTGAAATGCACTCGCCTGCCGAGGCCGCTGCGTACCTTCGCTCAGTGCGCCAACTCGTTCGCTACTTGGGTGTGAGTGACGGAAACATGGAGGAAGGTAGTCTGCGTTGTGACGCGAATATCTCTCTTAGACCTGTCGGTCAGCTTAAATTTGGTACGCGCACTGAGATTAAGAACATCAACTCATTCAAATTCGTAGAGCGTGCCTTGGAGTACGAGATCGCTCGTCAAATGGCGATCCTCAAGGCAGGCCAAGAAGTAGTGCAACAGACCCTTCTGTTTGACAGCGTCACTGGTACCACCCGACCGATGCGTTCGAAGGAAGAGAGTTCCGACTACCGGTACTTTGCTGACCCCGACTTGCCTCCAGTTGTTGTTGAAGAAAGTTGGGTAACTCAAGTTCGAGAAACGATGCCGAAGCTCCCCTCCCAGTGGTGTAACGAGCTGGTGTCTGAGTTCGGTCTTTCAT
>JAYVGZ010000570.1:0-2271 GCA_043771805.1 Pseudomonadota bacterium | reverse complement strand
CTTCGAATCGTAGCTTCGCTTACGCTGACCACTCCTCTTAACCTTCCGGCACCGGGCAGGCGTCAGCCCCTATACGTCGCCTTACGGCTTAGCAGAGGCCTGTGTTTTTGGTAAACAGTCGCTACCGCCGCTTTGTTGCAACCATCTTCGGCTCGGGAGGCAAGCTCCTCCACCTACAAATGGCACACCTTATCCCGAAGTTACGGTGTCAATTTGCCTAGTTCCTTAACCTGGTTTCTCTCAAACGCCTTGGTGTTCTCCACCAGCCCACCTGAGTCGGTTTGCGGTACGGTCACCAGATCTTCAACGCAGTACGCAGCTTTTCTTGGAAGCGTGGGATCAATCACTTCGGCCCGAAGGCCACGGCATCACTTCTCGGCTAAGGGAACGCGTTTTATTCCTACGAACCCTACCTACAAGCTTGCACCGGGACAACCAACGCCCGGCTGACCTACCCTTCTCCGTCCCTGCTCTGCTCAGAACTGGTGGTACGGGAATATTCACCCGTTTCCCATCGACTTCGCCTTTCGGCTACGCCTTAGGGGCCGACTAACCCTGCCCGGATGATCCTTGGACAGGAAACCTTGGGCTTTCGGCGAGCGGGTTTTCCACCCGCTTTATCGCTACTCATGTCAGCATTCTCACTTCCAAGCGCTTCACCAACCCTTACGAGTCAGCTTCACTGCACTTGGAACGCTCCCCTACCACTCGCTTACGCGAATCTGCGGCTTCGGTGGCGTGCTTGAGCCCCGTTATATTTACGGCGCAGGGCAACTCGACCAGTGAGCTATTACGCTTTCTTTAAAGGGTGGCTGCTTCTAAGCCAACCTCCTGGTTGTCGGGGTTTCCCCACATCCTTCTCCACTTAGCACGCACTTAGGGACCTTAGCCGGCAGTCTGGGCTCTTTCCCTCTCGACGACGAAACTTAGCTCCCGCCGTCTCACTCCCGGATTTGACTCATCGGCATTCGGAGTTTGATAGGGTTTGGTAGCCTTGCGGCCCCTAGCCCTTTCAGTGCTCTACCACCAACGGACACCATCCGAGGCTGCACCTCAATGCATTTCGGGGAGAACCAGCTATCTCCAGGTTTGATTAGCCTTTCACTCCTACCCACAGCTCATCCCCAAATTTTTCAACATTTGTGAGTTCGGGCCTCCACGAAGTTTTACCAACGCTTCACCCTGGCCATGGGTAGATCACCTGGTTTCGGGTCTGCGCGCCGCGACTGAACGCCCTGTTCAGACTCGGTTTCCCTGCGGCTCCACCTATAGGCTTAACCTTGCCGCGACACGCAACTCGCTGACTCATTATGCAAAAGGTACGCGGTCACCCGAAGGCTACCACTGTTTGTAGGTGTATGGTTTCAGGGTCTATTTCACTTCCCTTTCGGGGAACTTTTCACCTTTCCCTCACGGTACTTGTTCACTATCGGTCGTCAGGTAGTACTTAGCCTTGGAGGGTGGTCCCCCCAGATTCCCGCGGGGTTTCTCGTGCCCCACGGTACTCAGGTTCGAGATCCAAAAAGGCCATCGTGTTTCGCGTACGGGGGTTGCACCCTCTGCGCCGCCGCTTCCAATCGGCTTCCACTACACGATGACTTGGTAACTTTTCGAAGCCTATGCAGAGGCCTCCGATCTCGTCCTACAACACCGATTCAACAACGCCTGCAAGCTTACACTGAATCGGTTTGGGCTCTTCCCCGTTCGCTCGCCACTACTTGGGGAATCTCGTTTGATTTCCTTTCCTATGGGTACTTAGATGTTTCAGTTCCCCACGTTGGCTCTGCCGTAGCAGTGACCCCGCATTACCAGGGCCGGGTTTCCCCATTCGGGCATCTCCGGATCATCGCTTGCTTGCCAGCTTCCCGGAGCTTATCGCAGGCTCCTACGCCCTTCTTCGCCTCCTGACGCCAAGGCATCCACCATACACCCTTAATTTCTTGTTCAACAAAGACACTTACTGTGTGACAGCCCTAAAGCCGTCTATGACACAGCGTCCACCAACATTCCTATGCGCGATTTGAAAGAGCGACCGAACCCCACGTCCTTGCGAGACGTGGGGGCCCGGTCTTTCAAAACCAGGTAGCAGTTTCCGCTATTCACCAGCCATTGTCGTCGACCGAAGCCAACGACCAGGCTCCTTAAAGGAGGTGATCCAGCCGCAGGTTCCCCTACGGCTACCTTGTTACGACTTCACCCCAGTCATCGGCCACACCGTGGCAAGCGCCCCCCACTTACGTGGTTAAGCTACCTGCTTCTGGTGCAACAAAC
>JAYVGZ010000569.1:0-12190 GCA_043771805.1 Pseudomonadota bacterium | reverse complement strand
GGATTGTTCAAATACTCGATTTCAGTCACGATTTGGACGATTGAGGTCCTGACCAGCTGGTTTGGAGTAAGTGCGAGGTCAAGGAGTTTTTCGCTCAGTCAGAGGAAAGATTTTACTCTTTGGTGCTTCGGTCGGTATCGCGGTTAGGGAAGCTCCGCCACGGGCCCCCTGCCCGCTAAGGTCAAGGAAAAGAGTGCGTAATGGGATACCCCGGACGGCGGATTAAAAGACTTCTGTTTTTTAGGCTCGTCCAAGCATTCTCGGCATCATAAAAGTATTGTAATTCTTTGAGTTTTTTCTGAAGTCTTTAAGCATTCTCTCCGACTACTAGGAACAGAGAGTTAAAGAATTGTTGGCTTGGTTTTTATTTGGTTGACGAGTGGAGAATAGAATGAATTGGCTTGCAAAAGCGACCGGCTCTTTACGATCACTTTCTCTGCGCCCCCTACGGAACCAGTTCGGAAAAAAAGGCTTCCGGTCCTCAAAATCGGTTAATACTAGTCACGACCTCGACTCGACTCATCCCTCAGGAACGCAAGTTTCGTTGGCAGCGACTCTACTCCTATCCATCGTCACCTTCAGCATAGTATTCGGCCCCCGAGCCGGTGAGGTTGCAGAGGCCGCAGACCCTCAGGGACCGAGCCGTTACAGTGCGGTAGCGCGAATTGACCCCTCTCGTCTCGCTGGCTCAGGAGACCTTGCGTCGTCAAAGGGTTCCTCATTAGACCTCGGTAGCGAAGGAGATGGGGTCGGCGCGGGTGCGCGCATTTACTTCTCGCCTGAAGAAGTGAGCAGGATGAGAAGAGTTCAGGTAGGAACCACGGAAACTGGTGGACTTTCGCTAGGTCAGCGGCCAGAGCTGAGAACCCGGCTCGCTGATCGCTACGTCGATCGCACCCAAGGCAGCAATTATGTTTTCTACACTATCGATGCTCGCCTTCAGGAATTCGTAGAGCGCATCACAGCGCAAGCAAATGCCTCGCATGTAGCCGTCGTCGCTATGAATCCGAAGACGGGTGCAATTTTGGCGCTCGCTGGAAAGTCGGGGTCAATTGCAAACATCGAATATCATGCTGGGTTTCCTGCTGCATCGCTCTTTAAGGTCGTCACCGCCGCTGCGGCGATCGAGCAAGCTGGGATCCAGCCCGAGTCGATGGTTGCATTTCGTGGTGGTACGTACACCCTGAACGAAGCCAATTACCTTCCAAATGCCCGACTTGATCGAAGGATGATGTCGGTAGGTGAGGCGCTCGGGAGGTCGTGTAACCCCGTATTCGGGCAATTGGGCTCACGATATTTAAACGGTTTTGTACTCGCAAAGTACGCTCGTCTCTTTGGGTTCAATCAGCCGCTTGCTCTTGAAGCACCCTTGGCAAACAGTGCTGCTTCAGTCCCTACGAATGACCTTTATGAGTTGAGCCGCACTTCAGCAGGTTTTGGTGAAGTTAGGATCAGCCCAATTCACGCGGCTGCTATCATGTCTGGCATTGCAAATGGTGGGTTACTACCGAAGCCACAGCTTGTTGAGAAAGTGGTTTCTCCGGACGGTGCTGTTTTGCATCGGCCCCGTGCCGAGATGCTTCAGCGTATAGTACGAGCCTCAACCGCCTTGACACTTTTACAAATGATGGAATACACAACGACGGTAGGAACTTCGCGGCGCGAGTTCCAAGCTGCCTCAGCTCATCCAACATTAGGCGCCCTACGAGTCGCGGCAAAAACTGGCACACTTAAGGGAATAAACCCGGTAGGACTTAATAATTGGTTCATCGCAGCAGCCCCAATTGAGAATCCAGAATTGGCGATAGCAGTAATAACTGTTGACCCTGGAGCCTCTTCTAAAGCATCACACTTAGGCCGTCGGGTTTTTGAACAGTACTTTAATATCACTCCCTCACAACCCGAGCGTGTCACCGCTCGATCTACTGTCCGTAGTACCCGTTCACAGGTTTCGCGCAAGAGAACGACCAAAAAGGCGACATACCGCTCAATATCGCCGAAGAAAAAATCAAAAGTTGCGGCAGGACCAAACTACACTAAAAGGAAAACCAAAAGTCGTTAACTTTCCTACTTAATGACGATAGGAACACCGAGCGACAGCTCCAGCATTCCTTTTTTCTCTGCCGCCGCCAACCTTTCAACTAGAAGCTGGCTTCTACCTTTCAGTACGAGGTCGATAGCACCACGTCGTCGAATCAAGGTGAGGGATGAAACCCGACCCAGGTGCTCGCGATCGAGCTCCTCCACCAGCCGGATAATTCCACCGCACACCATAACCAACCTACGAGCATGAACATCGAGGGCACGCCACTCGGGATGCTCTATCGCAGGTAAGTTGCCACGGTGGTAGCGAGCGATTAACGCAACAAGATGCTTCTGCTCAACCGTCAATCCAAGGAACGAGCTCTCTCGAATAACATAGTACGAATGCTTATGGTGATCTCGTCCACTGATGACGTGCCCGATATCATGAAGGATGCACGCCAACTCTAGAAATACACGCGCCTCCCCATCAAGACGGTGTACCAAGCGAGTTTGATCGAAAATTTGCAAGCTTAACTTCACTACATGCAGGGAATGCTTTTCGTCAAATCCGAATCGAGTTCCAATTTCTCGGGCAAAAATAGAGAGCTGCTTCGCTCTGCGTTGCAAGGGTTCCGCGTCGCTCTGATCATCGAGCCCCTGATAGGTATCAATCAGTAAACCTTCTCGCAGCCCCACCCCTGGGATCACGAGTCGTTGCACCCCTGACTCTTGAAGAATGGCGCATAGCAACGCACCAGCCGGCATAATTACATCGGCCCGATCGGGTCTAAGTTTAAGGTTGGTGATCCTCTGCTGGAGAGAAAGTTTTTTCAGTGCGTCAGTAATTTTAACTAACTCGTCCTGCTGCAGCACTTTCGTGTTCGTTTTTCCTAGTAATAGACGCCTCAAATTTCCGAAGGTCTCGATATTACCGCCCGTGCCCACAGCGCGCGTTATTCCTTTTCGGCCCAGACCTCTCTGAATCTGTCGTTTAATGCCGCCGGCATACTCACGAACCAGTCGCTCAATAAGCAAAGGGCTTTTCTTGCGCCCGCGCATAACCTCAAGCAGCCTAACGGTTCCCATGCGCAGGCTATCGGAGAAGATGATATTCCCTCCGTCAACGACCGATATCTCTACACTTCCTCCCCCGATATCAATCAGAAGCGAGACCCCTTTTTGAATATCTACAGCGTGGGAAACGGCAACATGTACAAGGCGCGCCTCTTCCTCCCCAGAGATGACCTCGATCGGAATTCCAACAGCCCTCTGAACCCTCTCAATAAACGAAGGAGAGTTACGCGCATCACGAAGAGCGCTGGTTCCTACTGCGCGGACTATCGAAACCTTGTGGAACTTCAGAACCTTCTCGAACTTCAAGAAAGCCGCTACGGCCTGCTCCATAAGTGCAGGTGTCATTTCCCCGGTTCGAAAGACTTCACGGCCAAGTCGCACAGGTTCTCGCATCGTCTGCACAACCTTCAACTCGCCACGGACGGAAAACTTCCCCACAGCAAGGCGCATGGCGTTCGATCCGATATCTATAGCTCCGAGTATCGTCATAGAAAGTTACTTCTTCCGAGATCAAGTATCCGGAAAACGGGCATTAAGAAGGCGCATCGGCGTGCAGCGGGAAGAAGAGGCAAATCGTCGTTCCTATGTTTTTGGTGGAGGCCAGGGTAAGCGCTCCACCATGCTGCTTCATCACCGCATTTGCCATCGCCATACTGAGACCTAAACCTTTTCCGACGGTTCGGGACTTAGAGGAGGAGAAAGGGTGAAAGACTGCCTCCTGTCGCTGCGGCTCTATACCGCGACCATGGTCAGCTATTCCGAGCTTCGCGTAAATACCAGCACCGAGACCGATGGTCGTGTTCGCCTCACTCAACTCTACTTTCTCAATGTTGACAACGATAAATTTGTCAGCGAGACCCTGCATGGCCTCTATTGAGTTCTCAAACAATTGAAGAAGGATCTGTGTCACGGTAAAATCAGCCACCGCGACCAACAGGTCTTCACGAGCAGTGAGTTCAAAGTTACACGATACTCGCTTAGAGGACGAGAGCAGGTCAAAAACAGCCTTAACGCAGATTTTCAGCGACACTCCTTCTTGTGGGTTCGAGCCAGCGCGCAGAAATCCACGAATCCGATTAGAAAGGGAGATTCCTTTTGTAACGGCCTTCTCAAGAATCACAAGGATATCTTCAATACCCTCCTCAGCGCTCGCGGCGGGAGATCGTTGGCGAATAAGATCAATACAAGCGAGGGCTGATCCCAAGATGTTGCTGAAGTCGTGCCCTACATCTCCGCCGAAACGTCCAACTGCCTCAAGGACTCGCCTCTCTGAAGGGTCGAGCATCGGAGCCACCGTAATTGCCGGCCCCTCTACTACGTTGAGTGCACCTTTGGACAAAATTACCTTGGCCGCCTCAAGCAGATTCTCGGCGATAATATCGGGAACAACTTCACAAATTTCGTCGTGTCCGCCTTTTCCGGTAGCCACCAAAACGGAAGTACATCCGACATTTTTCCCCAACTGTATATCAGAGGTCATATCCCCGATCATAAAGCTGCGAGGCAGATCTATGTTTAGGTCAATTACGGCTCGTTCGATCAGTAGTGTGCCCGGTTTACGGCAACGACAACCGTCTGCTTTTGAGTGCGGGCAGAAGAATATACGATCAATAGCGAGACCAACTTTTGTGGCTTGCCGCAACATCTCGCGATTCACGGCAAAGAGATCTTCCCGTGCAAAGTATCCAAGCCCAATACCGGGCTGATTCGTGACGACAACTATGCGGTATCCTGCGGCCTTCAACATCCTCAAGGCTTCAAGACTTCCAGGTATCTCACGGAATTTTGAGGGCTCAGAGAGGTATTCGACGTGCTCGTTGATAGTTCCATCGCGGTCGACAAATATCGCTGGGCGCTTGCCATAGGTAACGGTTTGGCCCTCAACGGTCCGAAAAGCATCCTCTATCCGATTGATAATCCCAGTCGTAGAGAGCTCACCCTGCATTGGAACGATTTCGACTCGTCCGCCTGACTTTTCGACAAGAGGCTTCGAAGAGAGTGCTTCAGGGGCATAGTCACCCGCCTTAACGTAAACATCCGGTCGAAGAAGTACCACATTCTCGTTGTTGTTCTGCTCGTCGAAGATAAAAACGTGGCTGACCGAACCAAGTCCGGCGACTACCGCCGCGCGATCTTCCTGTGAATTGATGGGACGCCGCGGCCCTTTATTGGCCCGCACCGAAGAATCCGCGTTAACACCCACGATGAGAACGTCAACTAATTTACGAGCATCTTCTAAGTATTGGACGTGCCCTGGATGAAGGATATCGAAAACGCCTGACGTATATCCGACCTTCTTACCGGCCGTGCGAGCAGCGTCGCAAAGCCCTATAACTTCATTTCTCGACAAAATCTTTGAAGAAAAAAATACCGACATTTCTATTGTCCCGTGATAGTCGCGCTCACTAGACCAACTTCTGTCCTGGTTGACAACAATGGGAAGAGTTTCGGATCCCCCGACCAAACCCGCAGCTGCGCGTGGGTATGGACTCTTCGAAACAAAAGGCTAAACTGATCGAGGATTGACTCGAACGAAACTTCCCTCGGTCGCAACAATCCACGAGCAAACAACACGCTACTTAATCATCGGTCAAATAATGCGTCCCACTTCGCTAACCCCCGCACTCAAGGCAATTGAGGAACTCCTCGTCAGCAGCATCTTGCCCCGCTCAGCACAGGAGCAATTCGCGAAAGGCGCAATCTCCCACGCTACCCTCGAACCGTACGTCACGGCGCTAAAAGCAATTTCAGACTCCTACACTTTGCATACCGTTGGCTCTTCCCTTGTTCAACCGGTGCGAGTGGAACGCGACGCTGAGGCGTATGCCCTTTACTATCTCCCTATCAATGCAGCGAAAGTATGCTCACTTCTTTCGGAAGTGTCGCTGCCGAGCGAAGCTCGAATACTGGATTTTGGTTGTGGTCCCGGCACCGGAGCCTTAGCAGCTCTTGCAGCGACAACATCACGCCTAGCAATTGAGTGCGTTGAGAATTCCGCCGCCATGCGAAAAGTTGCCTCGCGCCTTGTTCCAAGCTGGCCCGATGCCGCACGCCTATCATCGTTTCAGTTGCGCGACACGTTCACAGCGACACCCAGCAAGCCTTTCGACCTCATTATCGCTGCGAACGTGTTCGCCGAATTGGCAGAAAACGAGGGTGCCGCACTGCTGAAATCTCTAATACAAAGTCTCGCGCCGAAGGGATACCTCCTGCTAGTCGAGCCGGGTCAACTGGCACACACCCGACGTCTTATGCGCCTGAGAGATACACTCCTCCATTCCTTCAAAGGGCTTACTCCTCTTTTTCCTTGCTGCCGTGAGGATGCCTGTCCGATGCTTGCCAACTCGGAAACAGACTGGTGTCACGGAACGATTCATTGGGAACGCCCTGCTCTCATTAGTCAGTTAGATAAACTCCTCTCTTTCAACAAGCACCGAATCAAGTATTCGGGCTTCGTTTTTCAAAAGGACGGTATCCTAAGGAGTGGTTATCGAGTTGTACTGCCCTCGGTAAAATCGCGACTTGGGGTGAGCACCGGACTGTGCGGACTGTCGTACTCTGGACCCGTGCTCATACGCAAGCGCGACCGCACACCCGAGACGCGCCCGCTCGAAAAAGCCGATATTTTTGAGCTAGTTACTCTCTCAAAAACTCCGGCGCGGGAGCTTCCTAACGGGACTCAGGTTACTTCGCGAAAGTGACGACAAACAAAGGTGGGTTGCTGTTGGTGTAAGCATGCCTGGTCGAAAATGATGCGGAAGCTGTTTCGACGCCATAACTAGCGGTATAGTCACACATGCCAAAAAAGCTGCAACTGAAACTACTTTCCAATTCCGGAGAGCTACTGAACGTGGTCAACTGCTTCGCAGGGCAGGTTGCAGTTTTTCGTGCCAACTCTCCAGCTGATCTCCGACCATACCAACGAGCACTAACTGGTTCGCAGGGGAAGGAACGGTTTAACGTTTCGGTAGACGGCCTTGAGTACGACCCTGAAAAGCATGTACTCATCGGACTCGGAGAACAACCACCCCATAGCGGGCTCACTGTTCAGCAATTCCTGACAGAAGTAGGCGTTCCTGAGGACTCTGTGTTTGCACTCCTTTCCTCATACGGGCTCGAACACACCCTTGATAGAAAATGTTCGTCTACTACCGCTGATGAGGAGCGGCGTATACGGCTACTTGCAGCAACGTGTTGTCCTCACAAAATCCTTGTTACAAATGAACCCTTCGAGCCTATCGTAAGTCAGTGGAAGGAGCGATTCGCCGAGCTTCTCTCGACCTATGCTCGTCAGAAGAACGCGATCGTGGTTGTAACGGCTCTTTCATCTCGTCCTGAGAGCTGGATAGATAACGAAGCGATCTCTCGGGTGCAGGTGGGAGAGACAATTCAACGCACCATCGGATTCGGCTCAGCGGGGTCGGAGTCGACCGCGCTCATGAATCAACTTAAGGACCTTTTTAGAGACGAAGCGAAGGTGCAGGAGCTACTTCATAAAAATTCAACTAGCGCTGATCATCCCTCAAATAGGATAGAGAGCATTGCTCCGGGCGCAGCACTGTCTGGTGCGTCTTTGATGTCCATGGACGATCTCAGTCATGAGGATTTTACAGATGAACTGCCTGACACTGCTTCGTTCTCGGAGTACGTCCAGTCAGGCAGCCTTGCGAAGGCCCACGCCCTTTGGGCAGGAACTTCAAAAAATACACTTGGCGCCTTTGCCTTTGGGTGTGTTGGTATTGCGGCCTTCTACTCAGCCTTCGTACCTCCCAGTACCGAAAAACCCGAGGTACAAGCTTCGCTTCCCGCACCGTCAGTAACGGGGGCACTGCCTGGGGATCGGGCAACCACACCACCTGCTCTTGGTCCTGCCCTGATTCCAGCACAACAAGCCGAAGCGGAAGGAGGTAATCCGCCGAACTCGGCCTCAGCGCCTCAACTGGAGGTCGTTGGAGTTCGATACATTCTGGACGAGTATCCAGAGCCGATAAAGATTTCTCTTCTCGATACAGCTCGAGGGGTGGTAGCAGAGCCGTCTCTTGTTACGGAGCGCTCAGAGCCTGAAGTGACCAGGCGTCCACAGACAAAGGCCACCGGAGGAAATCTCTTTAAGTTGTTAGAGTCAGCTAGTACTAACCAGGGTGATAAGACCACTGAAGAATCTGCTCAGCCGCAAGGTATCGTAGACCAAGGCACTCCTCCATCGTCGTGGAATGAGCCGTCAGAAGAAGGCGACGCTGATCCAAACGATGAGCAGCAGAGACGCGAGGCTATTCGACAGAAGTTTTTGGAGGCTATCAGAGCCGCCGCAGAGAAGCGCCAGGCCACCCTCGAGGGCGGTTAGGTCTTGGATTACCTCTCTCGCTCTTCTCTGTTGCGAATTACGCTGGATCGCGCACCCTCCCAGATTTCTTACGAAACTCAGAATGGTGCTGCGATAAAATTTCAAATACCTCCTCTGGGGTATCTACCACGTGCAAACACGAAAAATCCTTCTCCCCAACCAACCCTCGCTTTAGTGGCACGTCCTTCATCCAGTCAACGAGCCCCTGCCAATATTTCTTTTCTAGCAGTACGATTGGTCTGGGTGTAGCGTGCTTGACCTGAATCAGCTGCCAAACGAAGTAAAACTCCAGTAATGTTCCGATACCTCCAGGAGTGCAGACTACTGAGTGTGAAAGCCTCATGAAGTCATCAAGCCTCGAGGAAAATTTATGGTGATGCCTTTTTATATCAAGGTGCATATTGGGCTCAGGTTCAAAGTCCAGCTCAATGGAGAGCCCATATGATAGCGTTCGAGTGCTTTTCTCTTCACGGCCTAACCGTGCACCCTTGTTTGCAGCCTCCATCAAACCTGGCCCACCACCGGTCAAGACATCTATTCCCTCCCAACCTAGGTACCGTGCGAGCGCGAACACATCAGCGTAGTCTTTTGTATCAGGCTTGATCCGAGCACTACCGAAGATACAGACGCGATAAAATCTATCATCATCTAACTTCTTTAATTCGTTCTCTATTAACATTGCGCGCTGGTAGATCAGACGCAGCCTCTCGTCCAGGTGTTTACGCCGCTCACCACGACTACCTTTTCCCATGGAACCGGTAGCAATCACTTCCTGCTCCTTCCTTACGGCACGTGTCGGTGCTGTCTTCGAGAGGGGAGCTACTTTAGTTTTCTTAGGTATTCTTCTAACAGGCGTCATACATCATCTTTCTCGTTTCTATTCATTCGGATTCACACCCTGGAATTCCCGATTATTTCTCCGGGAGTGTGGATTGAACATTGCGCGTCCAGGCCTCCCAGCCCGACGCAGAGGACCTCTCGCCTGCCAATTCAATCAGCTCAGGCTCAGCATCTCCAGGGTGCACTTCACAAAGTGTTTGCAGCGACGCCTCCAAAAACCGTCCTGCTTTAATGACATCAGAAAAATGCTCTGCCAAGATCGGAGGTCGGGCGCGCCGCGTAGTTCGCTGCTGTGCTCGCTCGAGCGCCTTACGAAGTTCAGTAGCGGCCTGCAGCAACTCACTGAGCTCGGTATACCGTAAAGCTGTGTTCACAAGCCGTGGGTTGTGGTGAGGGTGAAAAAATCGATATATATCCATTTATTGGTCCTCAATCTCCTGCGCCACGAACGCATTGCCTTACAAAATCTCAGATGACGTAAAGGAAATGATAGAAAAATAACCAGATTCTAGGAACTGGCAATCTTTCCTAGGAGATAAAGAGATTGTGCTCATCGCAACGAACTAGGTCAAAATCGGACATAACGATCCCGCCATGGTGAGAGGGACACACTGCAATCAGAATAGCCATCCGCAGCGGTGAACGAGACAAACACGTGTGGTGCGAATTCAAGACTTAATATCGTTGATGAAACCGGGTTCGGAAGGTAGGGTAACAGCTGAAGGTATCATTATGCGCTCGGCTCTCTACATCCTTTGGTTTTCGCTGCCTACCATTTTCTTCCTCATGGCGCTTTGGACCAAACTCGAGCGAATGGGCGGTGAAGGCAAGAAAGGTAATGCCTCTGACCTTTTCAGTCAGGGGGTTTTTCTTCTTTGCTGCGTA
This sequence comes from Pseudomonadota bacterium, assembly GCA_043771805.1. GTDB lineage: Bacteria > Bdellovibrionota_C > UBA2361 > UBA2361 > OMII01 > JAYVGZ01. The sequence goes on along the minus strand of JAYVGZ010000569.1, from coordinate 2,022 downwards.
CTAATGGCCGTCTTAATCGATCAAACACTTCTGGCAGACTTGGTATCTGAGCTCGTGAGCGAGTCCCTCCCACTGGGGTTTTTTCAGTTCTTTTTACTTCCTTTTATTTTGCTCATCGGAGCAAAGACTGTAGGACCTTCAAAAAAAATTCTTATCTCGTCAACGAATAACCGCTCGCCCCGAACTCCAAAGAGGCGAAAGTAAATGAATATATGCGGTGTAGACGAAGCTGGGCGGGGGCCTCTTGCAGGACCAGTTGTAGCAGCTGCCGTAGTTCTTCCCTATGACTTCGCAGATGCTCGAATTCGTGACTCCAAGACTCTCTCTCTGAAGCAACGCGAGCAGCTTTATGAATATATTAAGAGGATAGCTCATTGTTGGGCCATCATCGCAGTCGGCCCACGACGGATCGAAGAGCTCAACATACTTCAAGCAACCAGATTAGCGATGAAACTAGCTGTCGAACGAGTTACTGCCGATCTGGTGTTGGTGGATGGCAACCAAGAGATCTTGTGCCGTTTTCCGCAACGTACTGTCATTGGAGGCGATAAGAAACATGTGCAGATCTCCGCCGCCTCAATCCTTGCAAAGGTGTGGCGTGATCGACTAATGGCTAAGCTCGATAAGCAGTTTCCAGGGTATGACTTTGCAAAGCATTCCGGATACCCCACTGCTGCACATCGTGCTGCCTTGACCCAGTTGGGACCATGTCGGATTCACCGTCGAACATTCGCTGGCGTAAAAGAATTGGTAGTCTGCTCCAGCCGACACGATACTTGTATGGCGAATTACTAGAGGTCCTCAGAGGAACGCTCACCATCCTCGGTCGAGGAGATGTCGGCCGTTGGGGCGAGCGGAAAGCTTTCCAGTACGTGCAGAGCCAGGGGCTTCACCCCATTGAAACTAACTGGCGTTCCGTCCGTTATGAAGCTGATATACTTGCACTTGACGGTCGAACTCTCGTGGCTGTAGAGGTAAAAACAAGACAGCATAAACACCGAGTTGCCTATCCTGCAATCGACGCCGTGGACCGAGAAAAGTGTGCGGCATTACAAAAACTCATTGGGCGATTTGAGCGTCGCAATGCCCCGATGCTCCGCCGGCTCAGCATCCGAGGAACTCGGATTGACGTAGTTGAGGTTTATTATAAAAGGCGTTCAATACTCGGCCTGATGGTCGTAGAAATCCTACTCCACCGCGACCTGCTGCAAGAGCACTGATGGGCGCCAAGACATTTGGAACCGAACGCAAAAAGAAAGCCCCACTAACTCGTTAAAGTTAGTGGGGCTATAAATCTGGCAACGACCTACTTTCCCGGGAGATCCCAGTATCATCGGCCCTGGAGAGCTTAACTACCGTGTTCGGAATGGGAACGGGTGTGACCTCTCCGGCAGAGTCACCAGAAAACTAAAGACTCAGTAAGCCCTCAGTTTTCTGTAAACAATACCTCAAACAATTGTCCGGTATTTTACCGAACAACAACAAACAAGCAAGTGTAACAACTATCTTTCGTCTAATCAAAGACGAATCACTATTCTCGAGCGCAACCGGACTCGTAAATCACGGCTGCTACATATGTCATCTCACAGTCCTAACTACGAACCATTCGAAGCCACTCGTGAAATCTTAAGAAAAAAGGTTAAGCCTCACGGCAAATTAGTATTGGTCAGCTGAACGTCTTTAAATATACACGCTTACACCTCCAACCTATCAACGTCATAGTCTATAACGTGCCTTCAGGGGACATAAAGTCCCGGGATATCTCATCTTGAGGCTAGCTTCCCACTTAGATGCTTTCAGCGGTTATCTATTCCGCACATAGCTACCCAGCGGTGCCACTGGCGTGACAACTGGTACACCATCGGTGCGTCCCTTTCGGCCCTCTCGTACTAGAAAGAGTTCCTCTCAAATATCCTACGACCGCAGAAGATAGAGACCGAACTGTCTCACGACGTTCTGAACCCAGCTCGCGTACCACTTTAATCGGCGAACAGCCGAACCCTTGGGACCTACTCCAGCCCC
>JAYVGZ010000568.1:0-3069 GCA_043771805.1 Pseudomonadota bacterium | reverse complement strand
AGAATCGCGACCTCGCTGTGGTTCACCACAGTGTCGCCCGCGATTCTCGATGTTTCCTACGTCTATCCAAGCGCTTCACCCTCTCGCTACGAAAACCTGCGAGCGATGCAGGCTAGTCCACCAATCCAATCGGGTAGATACCGGCTAATTAACAAGTTTGGTCCCACCTACTCTCAATACAACCTCAAGCCGACTACCCTTGCAATCGCCCGACCTACGCAAGATCCTGAGAAGTAAGAGACTTCACAACCACCTCCGCTGGTCCATCGCGCACAATTTTCCCGTTTCGCAACTCCACTACTCGATCGACTCGCGCCAACGTTTCTAGCCGATGCGCGATCGTAAGCACCGTTCGGTCTGCCAGAACCGTGCGCAGCACTGATTGAATGACCGCGTCAGTTATTGTGTCCACGCCACTGGTAGGTTCATCCATCACCACAAAGGGTGCCTTGGACAAAATAACCCTCGCTAAGCACAAAAGTTGTCTTTGCCCTAACGAAAGATTACCACCCCCCTCGCGAATACTATAGTCTAGATCAACCGGGAGGCTCACGAGCTCAAGCGCCTTCCGTAACGCCGCGTCGTTACTCTCTCCGTACCTATCAAGATTCGATCGAACAGTACCCTCAAAAAGGTAGGGGTCTTGAGGAACTACGGCGAAAAATTTTCGTGCCTCCGGCGCTGACACTGAATAAAGAGACTCTTTGCCGATCCGGATGTCACCCTGTCGAACGTGAACCATTCGAAAAAGCGCCTGTAATAAGCTTGTTTTACCAGCACCTGTTCTTCCAACGACGCCGACCTTCGAACCCCGTGCAATCCTCAAAGTGAGATCCTCTAGAATAAGTGGGCTAGTGGGTCGGTAACTCATGCTGTAATTGATGAAATGAAGATCTCCCTCTCCACTCAATGCCGGCACAGCTGGAATGGACACCCCTTCCTCACTTTCTTCTCTCGGCAGATCTACATACTCGAAGACTCGCCTGGCATGCCCCGCAGTCTCAAAGAGAAAACCCAATGACCAAGTCAGCCAACTGAAGAGCCCGCCGAGACGAAATACCGCCGTTACAACAACAGCTCCAAGGACCGGAGAAACAGTACCGCTCTGAAGCCCTTTGGCGACCGCTATCAGGGTGAGAAAGCTGTAGAGTGCAACCGATACATCACACCAGAACCGCCCCCAAGCCTCGATCTGCCCACGCAGAAAATGCATCTGCATGTAGCGGAACACGGATTCTCTAAATCGGTTTAAAAGTTGCGGCGCATATCCGTACAACTGATACGATCGCGCACCTTCAATGACGTCTGTTTCGCGGTGAAGCACCTCACCGAAGCGCACAGAACGGAGCATCATAGTCCTCTGAAGCATCGGAGCTACATTACTCTGTATGTAAACAAAGACCAGAAAAGCGGGAACCGCTACTAGTGCGGCCAAGGGACTCACCAGGCTGATCACAATCGCGGCGAAAGTCAGCTCAATCAATGCGATTGAAGCGTCGCCGATCCGGATCGGACCGAACATCTTTAACTGCTCGAAGTCTCTCACCACTCTGTTTATGATTTTTCCGGATGGATACTCGTCGTAGAAAGTCGTACGTACACGGGTCAAACCGCCGAGCATCCGCCTAAATAAAGGGAGTGCCGCTACCTGGCCACCAGTCTCAAACATCGTCCACTGAAATGCCCTTAAACAGAAAATTAAGACTGTAAGAAGCGCCAGCCGAGCCGTGGTAAGATTTATCTCCCATCCGGCTACCGGTACGACACCGGTGCACACCGCACGACCCTCGCACTCTGCCAGCGTTCCACTTGCCCACACAAAGAGCTGGTATGCACCGGCAGCAACTGTTGCCAGAAGTAGGTTCGGGAGAATTAATAAGGCAACTATCGGAACCTCTCGGAGATACCGCACCATCAGCGGAAAATTCCCTCGCAAATCCTTAGCCGCTTCCTCCGTCGTAAACTGATCAGTTGCCATGCTCCTCCGCAGCCCGAAGGAAAGAGCTAAATCGTGATTGAGGGTTTCTTGAAAGTAGAAGAGGATTTCCGTCTTCGACAATATGACCACCGTCCAGAACAATCACTCGATCGCAACGGTTAAGTTGGTCTAGGCGATGCGAGACAAGGATTAATCCACCCCCTATTCCAAGGATCGAATCCATGAGAGCAGACTCTGTCTTCGTATCGACAGCCGAAAGCGGGTCATCGAGAACAAGTACCTTCCGTTTCGAGAGGAGGGCCCTTGCCAAACTTACTCTTTGCCTCTGTCCCCCCGAGAGGTTGATTCCAGACTCTCCGATCTCTTCTTCATACAGTCGAGGGAGAAGCAGAATATCGGGTTTAAGCTGCGAGGCAATCGCCGCCACCTCGAGATCCTCTGGGGAACTTTCTCCTGAAAGATCGATATTTAACCTCATGGCAGCATTAGAAAGGAATGGTTGCTGCGGTGAGTACGCGACTCGAGATCGAAAACCAGTGTAAATATCTTCGCGCCAAAGGGGGCCGTTGCCATCCTCGAAGCTAACAGTTATCTCGCCTAATGTGGGATACCGCTCGCCCATGATCAATTCAATGAGAGTCGTTTTTCCGCTCCCTACCGCTCCTACAATGGCCGTGCTTTGGGTAAGATCAAACACCACTGAGACATTGCTGAGGGCGAAAGCGTCCCCATATTGCACCGAAACATCACGGAGAGAAACGCTTTTCAACCCAACGCACTTCAAGGGCGGGGCACCCACAGTGGGTTGAATGTTCCTCTCAAGATCGGGCGCCGAGAGAAGCTGTATCATTCGCTGTGCACCTGCCACCGCACCACCGTAGAGCGATAGAGACTGCGGAATATACTGTATGTGGGTGAGGAGATGGTCGAGAATCCAAAACGTCGAGAATACCTCAGCGATACCCAAAGGTATCGCCGAAAACGAGGAGATCGCAAAGATTACAAGGAGTGGAACCATCGACCACGAAAAGCTCGTAGCATACACTAAGATAACGACACCGTGCCGAAGGGCACCCAGTATGAGCGTAGTCTTCATTCGTCCTGCGACCTCACCCTCAATGGCAGTGGGC
>JAYVGZ010000567.1:0-3020 GCA_043771805.1 Pseudomonadota bacterium | reverse complement strand
CCTATTTTTGGTTTTGGACGACGCCATAAACACAACGATGAGACCGAACAAACCTCCCCCAGTGGTGGAGGTCGTGGAACCTCTATCTCTGTAGTAGAGAGCCGCTGTAGAACCACTGTACGGCACGTCACAGACCGCCCCTCCTTTCCCAACTCACTTCGCTTCAAGTTTCGGCAGAACGGCTCAGAGACTTACCCCCAAGATGTGAAAAAAGATCTCGCCTTACTTCAGGATTCCCAATGTGCCAAACGCACCCATCGATAAAGTAGTGATGGATATTGATAATGCTCGCAAGCACGGCCCAATACGCTGACTTACCCTGTACGTCCGCTCCCATCGCCCATGGCATTAAGCCAAACACCACGCCGCTGGTCATCAAGAGTACGGTCAGATACTTAAAAATCTCCTTACGAGATTCATCGGCGTTGTATGCCGCGTCGAGGCGATTCATTTCAACCCGGGCAGGAAAAGAAAGGTATTGAAGGGAATGTGCTATTTGGACCCAGAACAAAGATTGAGGATAAATCCAAAGAAACGAGTACCAAACATGCAAAGAAAAATACGGTAACCAGATGCGGGCAGCGACACTCCTCCCCGTCCGCTTACTGATGCGCCAGAAGAGAGCCGCGCCCACGGCAGCGGTCGCAATGGCCGCGATGTTTAGAAGCGGCAGGAGGGAAGTGAGAACTGCTTCCACCCAGTCAGGTCGCGTCGAAATTAGGCCTACCGCCCAGGCCATGTGCCAGGCGGCAAGTGTTCGAAGACAGATGCGAAAGAGCCGTCTCTCCAGAGGTTGAAACGGGGTCTGCTCTAGGTACGCGAACGACGCCATCATCCCCCACGCCTGGCCCGTGTAGTGCAACGCCAAGTACAACGCTGTGACCGCCAGGAGCGAATCCACCATCCATGCATACTGATCGTTAAGAGAAACGGCCCATAGGGCAGTCGCGGCATAGCCGATCAAAGCCGCAGGCAAGTATATCGCGGCGGCTTTGTACCGAAGAACCTGAGCCTTAGAAACATACAGCAGGCGGTAGGACGCCATGAAGTGAGTCCCGTTCAGAAGTACCGTCAGAACAGCAGAATTCCACAGGATCAACTCGGCGGGAACTCTCGCCCCAAATAGAAGAAAAAGGATGAGCACACTGCTCATGAAGCCACCCACAAGCCAAGTATCTACCGATGGAGATATAATTGCCGATGTCTTCGTCGAATGAGTCATTATGCTTGCAGTCCTAACGCAGGCCGATGGTATTGAACGTACTCCCGTTTAACAAGATGGCGAACTGATGACTTTGATTAATCCTCAGCGACCGACTACGGTTCCAAGAGAATTTACCTGCCGCAAAACTCTCTTTACCGAGTTGATTCGAACGCGGTACTCTCGCAGGCATGGCCCTTTTTTGTCTTTTTCCGAAGAATCGTTGGCGAATACAAACTACGATAGCACTCATAGTTGGCGCACTTACTCTCTGGTCTGTTGGAACTTCTCCGTGCTTAGCCGAGACGTTTGAAGCCTCCGACCACGCCAGTGAAATCATCGCCCCTGCCGGCTGGGTGCAGCACGCCGACCTGAACGAATCTGCCGAGATTCAGATCTCATTCCCCCGTAAAGGGATCTATCTCATAGTGCTTACCGAAGATCGCAGCGACTTTGTTGATATGACGATAGAAAAGTACGCGAAGCGTCGGCTTGCGGACTTCACAGGGAAGCTGATTGAGGTAGCGATCGAAAAGACGGCTCCATTAATCGTGAATGGTATGTCTGGATCTAGCACAGACTTTTCGGCAGTTGTTGACGACCTTCGAATTCGGTACCAACAGATTAGCCTCGTTGGGAGACAGAAATTCTTTCAAATTTTAGTGTGGGGAACGAAGTCGCAGTTCGAGGCAAGTCGAGATGCGTCGTCTGAGATCGTGCGAGCATTTCGCGAGCGATAGAGAACACTCAAATCGAGTACGCTGCCGAATTCAAGTCATCTTCGGCGCTCTTAAACCGGAGAGGCCCTCCTCGGGCCCTATATTAAGAAGCGTCTCAACTCGCTCGTCGTCGATTGCGCGCGCCTGCGGCCGGAAAGTCTCAGGCAGCACTGCCACGTCGTACACCTCTTGTACCCCACCTGTGATACGAACGAAGTGAACGAGCCTTCCGGTACGCCAATTGACGACGAATATCCCACAGGCCTGAGACTCTCCCGTCGATGCTAACTTATCCTCAAGCTCCACATGTTTTATTCCGCTATTTTCCCTCGGAATCGAGGAGCCAATAAAAGCAAAGTCCCCGTGGAAGGTGAGGCCACGAAGATACCCCGGAAGATCTATCAGAGGGTGAAAAATCTTTTTCAGGGTATCGACCCATCCGAAACGCCCCGAGCCCGATTCAAGGCACCATAACCTTTGATCATGCCAGCGTGGGGAGTGTGGCATAGTCATCTTCTCAAGAACGGTCTGATCTCTTCGAACATCCCAAATAACGCCACCTCCCTTCTTGCTCTCCCTCCAACCTTGTAAGGTATCGGTTGTCGAAAACGCAGAGGCATACGCAACCCGACCATCCCTCAACGCCACACCATTGAGATGACATCGATCCTGTGGCTGAAGTTCCTTAATCGGAGGCGGTCGCCAAAGCGGGATGAAGCTGTGCTCTTGGGATACTGTGGCTAGACAAGAATAAAGGGTATTTACAAAGACCAAGCGCCCGCCCTTCTCAATTACAATGTCGTGGGCATCCATATCCGCGATCGTCCAGCTCACCTGTGGAATAAAGAGCCTATCTGCCCCTTCGTGTATAACCCCGGCGGGTAAGATATTATTGAAGCGCCAAATCTGATACTTTCCTCCTACAAACAGGCTTTGGCCAGAGAGCCACAGACCCATGGGGCGTAGCAACTTGATGGGGCAGACAGCAAGATGATCGTCTTTTTCGGGGCCAAAGAAGAAAAGATTCCCGGTTTGGTAGGTTGAGACCACAAGGCTAATTCGATTGCCTGCCAAAAATGAAGAGAAGCCTGCGCTTGTGG
>JAYVGZ010000566.1:0-3394 GCA_043771805.1 Pseudomonadota bacterium | reverse complement strand
TGTGATAGTCTAGCGCTTTGATTTATTCAGGTAGTTTTTCATGAGTCTCGGTAGCCCCCAACATAATCCCCGTCGACGGAATGATCCTCCAATCTTACTAGAGATCCCAGGTGTCGCAGACGGGACTGCCCTGGCTATTCAGTTTTGCGATAAGCTTCAAAGCAAAAAACCCTTTGACCTAATTTGTGCTGGGGCAATCAAAGAGACGATCATGCGTCACAAAGAGCATTTTATTGATGCTCTGCCTACACTGCTCGGTGTCCTCCCCGATCTTCGTCGAGCTGCACGCACCGATGTAGTGCAACTTATTGCGAACCGTCCCCACTGGATCAGTACCGAACACCTTAACGAGAGGCTCATTCCGCTCCTACTTCAGAATGGATTTATGAAATTCGACGGACCTACTGTGGTTCGCCCCCTAGTACACGTCGTCGGGATCAATGCCGCCCGGGTTCACGCTAACCACATTCCTTCCATTTTTGACGCAGTCTGGCGACGAATCCAAGACGCCCCTCGTTCATCATGGGAAGGTGTGTATCTGGCGCCATTTGGCCAGCGCACTCCCCCGCAGTTTCTTGCGCGTACCACAAAGGCAATGTGCGAAGTTCTGGAAATGCTTACGCCAATTCTTAGAACCGATCCATTCTGTGGGCACAGTCGAGGCGATACCGTGAATGAGCCACTAGTTCAACAGGCCCTCAATGCTCTTGATGCTGCCACATCCGGCCTCTTTGCCCATAGGACTTTCTTTCAGGGGAAATTAGAGTGCCCTGATGAGGCGCTCACTGCCAAATCGGCGCTTCTCGGGGGGCTACGCAAGTTTGTTGCGTCAGCTACGGACGAATTTTTAAAGCCGACTGCCTCGCTAAGGTTGGAGCTCTTGATGCCGGTGCTCTGTTACCCCAGGGTTGATAGTAATATGCCTCCTTACATCGGTCAGTGCCTAGAGCGCCTGCGGCTCAATTTTCTTAGTTGGGAACCGTATCGTCCGCTAGCGGACCAGATACACGCCAGCTTAAATTCCGTCTTTCTACCTGGAGATGCCCGGTTTCCTGCCGTACTCCCTGAGTCTTTTGAAACTAACGCGCTGCTCACTGCGAACACGATTGAAACCTGCGTACACGCCTGGAGCCACGGCCAAATGCCAAAAGGTGACCGGCAACGGGGAGAGGCGATTGTGAGACTGCAGCAGATCGGTTCTACGACGCTAAGGGCTCCGGTTCGCTTTCGTGCAGATGAGGGTCTTGCGGTCCTTGTTGGATATGACGGGCATCAAGACATAGCATTGTAGTCTCTCTCACTTCCTCGATTTATTAAATACCGTGAAATCCCGAGCAACCGGCTCCCTCACGAAAATCACCACCAAGCCAGCATTCGCTTAAGTGCTGTGACCACGTCCGCCACTCCCACTATAATCCACCCTCTATGCTGCCTTGAGGGACCAAACACCATCTGTGCCTGCGGCGGTATTTCCAATGGTTTCTCGATAGGCTCCCGCAGCCCAAGAAGCTTCGAATTCCGGTCCGCAAACACAGCAGCCGCTAAGTCATGAAGGTCCTCCTTCGGATCGCTAACATACGGCTCGACCGAGAGGTGTGCCGGTTCAGAATCGTCAAATATCTCACCAGTAACTATCCCCTCACCTGACGCTAGAATTGCAAGAGGCTCTGGCATCTCAAGTTGTTGATCGTGACTGGCGCTAACGGGACCTTTTTTAGGCTGTGACTGCTGCATACTGAGCTGTTATCTTACGAAACGGGGACCGGAGCATAGCAGATTGATTCCAAGAGATGAAGCGCGCGAGCACAACTCTCTAGAGTAACTCACTCGTTTTATTGGGACGGAAGGCTGGAAAGACGCGGAAAAGAGGCTGAAGCAGTTCGGACGAGAAGTACGACTGGATATTAGGGTGAGTAAATTTTCCTTAGCGGTGATCAACTTATTATGCTCACACTTAATCTTGGGTTAGTACTTTCTGTTTTAACCGTGGCCTTAGCAACGCCGGTACGAGCAGATGTCGATCGTGGGCCGGTGCTGCCCGAGTTTCTTCCGCAAATTGTTCGTCCACCAGCTCCACCGCTTCCTCCAACCCCTCGAGAAAGGTGCCAGCAGCCGCAAACGACGCGTTGCAGAGGTGTTTGGATACCCTATTGCTTTGGAGGACTACTGCCGCACCACACTCCGCAGAGTTCCACTTCAAATATGTCTGGGTATGGCCGACCTGAGAATCGAGCGGTGCGCTGACTTGTATCAACAGGCAGCAAACGCATGCAACGGGGTTGTTCCGGTACCGCCGGTTCCTAGTCCTCCGGCTGGTCCGGTACCAGAACCGGTGCCGGATCCTAATGCGTAGACCCGACACTCCTTTCGCCTACCCAACATCTGTCCTGAGCGGCAACGCTCTGGTTCTCTGTCTATCGACGCTTCGGAGAAGATCTTTATTTTCGCATAAAAAGAAACGACCGAACAGGCGTTGCGCTAAGCATCGGCTTTATATGTTATCGACAGGTGGCATCCACTGAACCAAAAGCTCCGGGGTAATTTCGTCTACTCGATCAACGTTAAGTTCCACCACTACGCCATCAAAAGAGATTACCGAAGTATCGCTCGTGCGCCTCTCTACGCTCACGCCTACAAATCCGCTTGCCTCGGACTTCTTAATCCGGAAATAAAGTTGCTTGAAATCGTCTTTCGTCAATTGGGTGCCGATTTCCGGAAACCGATGGAAGTCGTGCTCCATGAAATCACTCCAATCTTGCTCAAACTCTCCGTTCAGCTTTCTATCCTCTTCATTCATAGCTGCCTGCTTAGCCAATGAAACAATCTCTTCAATGGTTAGCTCGCGAATGCGATCAACGGCCGCATTGAACTCATTCAGCATCAAGCGTGCCTCTTGCCGAACTGAGAGGAGGTATTCACGCGTAATTCCACGCCGACCGAATGTAGCGATAAATCTCTTCTGTTGATACCCGAGTATTGTCTCGATTTTTGCTATGAACTCCGACTCACTTTCTCTCATTTTTAAAAGGGGCGGCCGTACAAGCATTACGGCGTCGTCAAACTCCTCGGGGCGGCCTCCGTCCTTCCTCTTCGAGCTGAAGGTTGTCACCTGCTCTATGATCTTCAGGAGCGTCGGTATGAGGGAGATAGATCGCAAACGGTCCTCTCGGACGCTCTTACAGTGCCCCTCTACTGCAAGCTCGCATTCTCGCATGCGAGTAAGGATAGCTACTACGGCCTCGAGATCATCCCTTGAGTTAAGCGAAGGAAAGGGCTCGAGAGTCTTAAAAGTGCGCCTTGCCTTGGCGGAAAGAATTCTTTCGCCCAAGGTCCTTAGGCCCATGCTTTTGGCGACCGAGATGAGCGGTGAACTGTTTTTAATTATCGCCGTCCG
>JAYVGZ010000565.1:0-8265 GCA_043771805.1 Pseudomonadota bacterium | reverse complement strand
TGAATTCTGTCGAATAGTGACCGAAAAATGCCGCAATTTTGGGAAATACATCGAGATTCGATTTGTGACGTCAAGTAATATGACGATCTATGCAGAGGAGATTCAGAAGTTAATGAATGATGGTGTCATTACGCACGCGAGCGCGAAGAGTGAATTCTATGTGCCCCACGTGATTGACGAGCTGGCCCGATTGCTCAGTAATGGAGTCAGAGATTAGTTGCGCAAGTTGCCAATCTCCTTATGAGACTGGAAGTCGAGGTGAACGGCGGAAGCTTGACCAATATCACAAGGTGTAAATGAAGAACCGCCCCATGGATCGCTAGGTCCCTGTTTCAATCCGAGCCCTCCCAAGTGCTTTTGCCGTTACCCCAACTGGGAAGGGGATCGCTCTAACCGGGGGCGTGCCTCTCAGAAAAACATGAGCAGATTCAAAGCGTCTTTAGCCAGTCAGCCAACGGCACCAGGACGCGCGCAGGCTCTTTGATAAAGGTCAAATGATCTGCACCAGCTAGCTCATGGATTGTACTTTGCGTACGTCGCTCTTCAAGATGTCGCCTTATAAACCGCATAATACCTACCGGAAAGCGCTCATCACTATCACCGAACAGAAATAAGAGGGGCCGCGTTGACCGAGCGGCTAAGGGGTGACCTCCGAAAAGCATTGCGGTTCCAAGTAGTGTACTCCCGAGCTCACCCGCTATTTCACCTGCGCCGACTCCGCCAGCACTCCAACCGATGAGTACAAACCTAGTCTCCCCCCTGTCTTGAAGGGTTTTGATTGTTTCACGCACTCGAGCCCGTCCAGAGGCGCTTCCCCAAAATCCGAGCAATCCAACAGAGGGACACACCGTTCGAAAACCCTTTGCGGCCACGGCCTGAGAAACACTCCAACAAGGAAGCGACCAATTGCCCCCTGTTCCGTGGAGAAAAATAACGGTGCCGTTGTGAGTAGGCACGATTGTATCAAAGGCGAGAAGGTCCGGTTCCCCGATGCTCTGAAGGAACAGCGTCGATCGAAGAAGAGGTGTTGGAACGAAACCCACCTGTCGCCGCATCCCTTCGTACTGGGCGTGAACTACTTCACTGAGTCCAGCGCTCTCACGGGAGGAGAGCCCGAGAAACAGCCGCAGGAACCCTAAGGCTGGGAGGACCCCATCTTCTTCGTGAATCATGCGTCCCATCAGTGAGAAGGGGGAGGAGTTTGCAATCGGAGCACTGTTCCAAGGGGTTATCGTCGCACTGGTAACACAGGAAGCGACCATTGGGATGGCGCTCATGGTCGCAAAAAGTGTTCGCTGAGGAAACCGTTTCGGATAACCGACTGCGACGACTAGTAGCATGATACCGAAATATAGGAGTCGTCCGTTCCATGAGATGGGGCACAGGAGCGAGATCGAGAACAGGGCGAGGCCGCAAAAAATGAGAAAGACTCGGGTGGAAAAGAGTAGCTGTCGGAACAACTCAGGCATTGCATCCTCGAATCATAGTGGGGGCGACACAGTTGGCGCGGTGACATTAAGGTGATCTTTCGCCGACTTAGGTATGGATATGAAGCTGTGCGCCGAGCTGATGCGCTATCTCTCAGCTACTACCAATAATAGCGAAATATTGGGCCGGCTTCGGGTGCCACGGAAGCTATTCTGGGAAGTCCCTGCTCACGGCCCCCTGATCAAATGAAATCACCCCATCTCATGTGCACAGCAGTCAGCCCCACAATCACGGCAGTCTCTGCACGAAGGACTCGGCCACCGAGTACCCAGGGTAGTGTTTTTTGCTCGAGGTTCAAACGCTCGGCATCTGAAAAACCACCCTCAGGTCCCACAAATAGGACGACATGGAGGGGCGATTCTAGAGGAGTTGCAGCTGGATCACTGCGATCATCAAGCACCACTCGCACATCGGCGGATGCAAAAGTAGGTGAAGCGAGAAATGAGTCTATTGATGTCGGTTGATCTAACTGCGGAAGCGATCCGCGTCGGCACTGTCTGGCTGCGCGGAGAATCTGCCCGGGCCACGAACTGGCTTTTTCATGTTCAAGATCCTTAGGAGGGACGGAGTGTTCGGTGAGAAGTGGAACGATATGCGAAACACCGAGCTCCGTGGCCTTCTGCATCACGAAGAGCATACGTTGTCGCCCGAGCACTGCACACGCGAGGGTAATTTTTACCGTTGGTTCGGGAGAACGTTCCATCCGCTCGTAAGGCAGCGCTACCCCTTTATCCCCACTCAACTCTTTAAGACTTGCCCGAAAGTAAGCGCCTGACCCGTCGCGAATAGTAAAAGCTTCCTTAGCGTTTATTTGACGACGAATAAGGCACTTTACAACGGATGGCTCTAACGCGAAGAGCTCTTGCAGCGTGAGGAGAGATGGAATTTCAAGCGGGCTGTCGCCGGCTGCAGCATAGCGACTCATTGAAACAGCGGAATTTGATCGAGCGCTAGGGGCGTGTGCTGAGTCGTCTGACCGCCTATCTCTGGATTTTCTCTTTCTTATACCGTCCTGAACCATAGCGCTATCTCCCGTGACCCGATTACCGGCTCCAGTTCAACTAGTACCTCAAACGCATGTACAGGCATCGCGGCTCACGAGAACTACGCCCGGGCCATTAGGCGCGGAAGCGACCGAGCCCAGTAGAACGCGTAGGGCAACGGCAAGTTGTGCCACCCCACAATAGACTATAGTCCGATAAAATCGTGGCCATACCCCACCAATACCAATTAGGGGAGGCCACATTCAAAGTCTCGATTACCCGGATAGTGAAAGGAGATCAAGATCTACTCTTGAGGAGGGACAAAAATGAGGTAGTCCCTTGGGGAGGCGAGAACGACGGGGAGAGGACAGTCGGGCAGCGAAAGATCAATCGTCTAGAGAGGACCTAAAGAAACACGTCAGTCTCCCCAGGATTCAGCCCATTAATCTTAAAATTCTTCACCGCCTTCACCCCCGTCAGATAGGTATGAACTGCGCGCTGAACCTTGCCAGTTCCTAACCCATGGATCACCTTGAGCTTCCATAGTCCCGCAAGTATCGCTTGATTCAGCCACGACTCAAGTTTACGAATCGCTTCCTCGACTGTGAGGCCGTGGAGGTCAACCGAGGCTGGTGCAGAAACGACTCGCGGCAGCTCAATAGGCTTTCCCGGCTTGGGGACAGTTACCCTCTCTTCACTTTCTTTAAGCTCGTTCTCAGAGCAGAACATTGAGAGAGAGCCAATCAACACTCTGTACCGCTTGGCAGAGAGAACTTCTACGATCTCACCGAGCCGTTTTAGCCGTGTGACGCGCACACTCTGACCGACTCGAAAGGTGCTCATTTGCTTGCTTCCGACTAATCTTGTACCCGCACGAGGTGGTAATTCTTCTTCCCACTTCTAAGTACTATCAGGCCGCGCTTCAGAAGTTGTGTTTCCGAAACTTGGAGTGCTTCGTCAGAGATCCTTTCGTTATCAAGGTAGATTCCACCGCCACTTAAGAGTCTTCGCGCTTCACCCTTTGATTTGGCAACGGTTTGCCCGAGGAGGGTAACAAGATCGAGACCACTTATCTGCTCACGTGTTAAGAGAGATGAAGGTGCATCTGCAAAGAGATCTGAAAGCTGGTTAGAGGACAACCCTTCGAGCGTTCCACCGAAGAGAGCGTCACCGCACCGCTTTGCATCAGTTGTGGCAGCTTCTCCGTGCACCAGAGTACAAACAGCGTCAGCCAGGGCCTTCTGCGCTGCACGGGCTTCGGGTGCAGATATCACCGATTCGGCAAGCGCTTCGATCCGTTCGTGAGATTCGAGGGTAAAGAGTTTGAGCAGACGAACAACATCAGAATCTTGAACGTTGAGCCAGAATTGATGGAATTTGTAGGGACTCGTAAGTTGAGGGTCGAGCCAAATAGCATTCCCTTCACTCTTCCCAAATTTCTTCCCTTGAGAATCAGTAATGAGCGGGAATGAGAGAGCGTACGCTTGCTGCGAAAGTTTGCGCCGAATGAGTTCAAGGCCGGCGGTGATATTCCCCCACTGGTCAGATCCGCCGATCTGGAGTTTGCAGTTTTCGGTCTGAAAGAGATGCAGAGAGTCGAACGCTTGAAGAAGCATGTAGCTAAATTCGGTGTATGAAATACCGTCACCTGAAAGACGGCTCTTCACTGAGTCTTTTGCGATCATGTAGTTGACGGTGAAATGCTTCCCGATGTCACGAAGGAAAGAGAGAACGGATACATCCTTCGTCCAGTCAAGATTGTTTACGAACAGAGGAGAAGCCGTGAATCCGAGTCGCGGCAACAGATCTTCTATCTGTTTCCTCTGAAGTGCTACGTTTGCGGCTACTTTCTCTACCTCAAGCAGGTTTCGCTCGGCGCTCTTGCCGCCCGGATCCCCGATAGTACCAGTCGCGCCACCAAAAAGGATGATCGGCTGAAGTCCGCTGCGGCAAAGATGTGCGGAAACAAGGAGCGGGATCAAATTTCCGACTTGTAGTGACTGCGCCGTCGGGTCAAACCCGATGTAAAAGCGGGTTCCGGCGGGCAATTTTTCAATGCCAGCAGCGTCAGAAGTATCTTGTACGAGGCCTCGCCATTGGAGTTCGTTGATTATAGACATAAAAAATCCCCGCTAACGATCGAGCTGCCACAGTAGCCTGTGACGTAGTGCTCGGCCGCAGTTGTTTATTCAGGGCGGTTTGATACCATAACCAGCGGCTGCTCGGTAGCTGTCAGCCCGCTGTTGGCCGCATAGGTCGATCTTCAAGAACCCCCCTGAAGCCACCTTACACCCCTACAACTTGCAAAATTCTAAGATCCGTACGATGCCCCTAGCGCCCCCCAAAGGAATCCTCCAAGCCCTTGCTTTACGAGAATCAGAGGGTAGTCTGCGCTCCCTTCGACCGTCGCCGGTTGGAATAGATCTCTGCTCCAATGATTACCTCGGACTCTCCAGCGGAGACGATTTCTTGCTCGGTTTTGTCGAGTGGTGGGAGTCTTCTTCACACCGGATGGGAGCTACAGGATCGAGGCTCGTTTCGGGTAATTTTGATGCGCTAGAGGAATTAGAATCCTTCCTAGCGCATGTCCTCCACGCCGATCGAGCACTCCTCTTTGCGTCCGGTTTTGAAGCGAACTCAGCACTCCTTGGTGCACTCGGCGGGCGCAACGACATAATCTTCTACGATGAGCAGGTGCACGCGTCGATGCGTGAAGGCGTTCGATTAAGTGTCGCCCGCGCACATTCCTTTCGACACAACGACCCGGAGCACCTTCAGCAGCTCATCATGCGAGCTCACGAGAAGTCTCAGGGAGAAGTATACGTCGCTGTCGAATCGGTCTATTCGATGGATGGGGATGTCGCACCCTTGGCAGCCCTCACCGAACTCTGTACGCGGCTAGGTGCCCACCTGATCGTCGACGAAGCCCATGCGACCGGCCTGTATGGGGAGCAGGGTACAGGGCTCGTTCAGCAGCTCCAGCTTGAGGAGGCCGTCTTCGCTCGAGTCCACACCTTTGGCAAGGCACTGGGCTTTCGCGGCGCGTGTGTCGTAGGATCCGAAGTGCTCCGATCCTACCTCGTTAATTTTGCGAGGGCCTTTATTTACTCGACCGGCCCTGACCTCTTTACTGTGTGGGCAACCAGGCGTGCGTTCGAAGTGATGTTGCGGGCAGGTGATGCACGAGTAGCATTGTGGCGTCTTGTAGAGTTCTTCGGTGAGGCTCGCAAGCACTATGAAGCGCTTACCGCGTTGGAGGTCACATCTCCAATTCAGGGGGTGATTCTACCCGGCAACAGTACAGTGCTTGCGGCAGAGAAGAGCCTTGAGGCGGCCGGTTTCGGGGTGAGGGCGATGCGGTCACCGACCGTGCCGCGCGGTAGAGAACGATTGCGGATCTGTCTGCACTCTTTTAATACTTTCGATCAGGTATCCAGTGTGCTCCAGGAATTAAATACATTTGTCCTTCGCATCCCAGTTTCTGGTCTACCAGCAGTAGGTGCCGAGTAGTGACATCCAACAGACTTTTTATCTCGGGCCTTTCAACTCTCTCTGCACTTGGTGCCTCACGGGAAGAAGTTGGAGCGTCAATTGGGGCCATGAAGCCGCGAACCTCATCTGTCAACGGGGCACCAGTCTTCCGTGTAACTGATGCGGCTGAGGCAGTGCTAGAAAAGGTCGTGCAGAATCCCCGTTTTGCGAGGCTTGATCGGGTAACGCTTCTTGCACTAGGAGCTGCCGCTACTATGGTAGGGCGCAATGAGATAGATCTCGCGGCACCCTATGGAGTATCGATCGGTTCCTCCAGAGGACCCACGACTTCGCTCGAAGCTACGCACGCCGAGTTTCTTTCCTCAAGCTTCTCTGGAGAAACTGGTCGCGTTCCCGTAGAAACTTCGCCCACGACCACCGCTGGTAATACTTCCGCTTGGGTGGCGCAGTTACTGATGCAGTCTGCAGGCGCACCGCAATCTAGAGGCTCGATAGATAGCGGGTTGCTGGCTCCCCTCTGCTGCAGCACCTCAATGACATGTACCTCTGCCTTTCATTCGCTTCTTGTGGGTGTTGCCTTCCTCCGTGCTGGAATGGCCAGGTCGTGGGTTTTCGGGGGATCAGAGGCGCCGCTTACCGGCTATACAGTTGCTCAGATGAGGGCGTTACGAATCTATTCCAGGAACATCTCGCCATCGTGGCCGTGTCAGCCGTTGGCTGACGGAGAAAGAAGAGAATCGACCTTAGTTTTGGGTGAGGGGGCAGGCGTAGCCGTACTAAGACAAGCCTCCGAACCATTGAATCCGCACCAGGAGCTCGAGCTCAACAGCATTGGATGGTCTATGGAGGAGATCCCCTCTGCAACGGGCGTCTCCGACGATGGAGTAGCCTTTGAGTTTGCCATGAGGAACGCACTGTCGAGCCTAGGCCATGCGCCGATTATTGACGCGGTGATTATGCATGCCGCCGGAACCTTTAAGGGTGACGCCGCGGAAATGGCGGCGGTTCGGCGAGTTTTTTTAGAAGGAGGCACGGCCGAGCCCCCGGCGCTTCTCAGCACTAAGCCCCTTACAGGACACACCTTTGGTGCCTCAGGCATGCTCTCTCTGGAGCTGGCCCGTGCCGTTCTGCAGGGCACCTGGTGGCCAGGGGTCGGCTACCCGTCGACCATTGCCCCGGCAGGGCTAATTGGAGAGGACGAATTTTCCACCCCTCCGTTCGCGGGAGTACTTGAAAACAAGCAGTCGCACCGAAAGGGTAAGATACTAATTAATACAGCCGGATTCGGTGGCAACGTCATCTCTTTAGTGGTCAGCTCCCCGCCATAAACAGGTTCGAAAATGGTGGTGTTCACGGGGTCGGGGTAATTTCGTGATCGCTGCTTGGCCTGGGGAAAAAGTAGGGCAGGGAAATAGTTGAAGCGTTTGAAGATTTGAGTTAGAACATCGTACGTTCCGGTGCCTTGCCTTGGTTCTCTAAGGGTAAAAACGGCCTTCGGGGAACGGCAAGATTTTGAGGTGATGGTATGGCTAAAGCTAATAAAGAGACTTTTTTTCTAGTGTCTGCGGCTGGAACTGGCTTCTTTTATCCGAACCGGAAAAACAAGAAGAAGGGAAAGGGCGAGAGCAAGCTCAAGGTTCGTAAGTATGATCCTGTAGCACGCAAACACGTGCTTTTTGAGGACAAAAAGCTCTCGAAATTGAAGAAAAAGTTCGTTGCGATGCAGGACGCGCCAGCAGCTGAAGCAGTGGCAGCGAAAGCGGAATAAATTAACCGCCCCCGTTTGTCGCCCACCTGTGGCGGCTCTTCCGATGTTTGCGACACCGTAATTTTAAGAGATACGTCTTTTAAGAATTGATGAGCTTGGCAGTTTCAAACAAAGTAGGGGCAGGTAGTCTGGCAGCTTCAAAGCCTGGGGTCTCGCCGTCGTCATCTCTGGACGGTTTCCAAAAGTCTGGCGAAACCGCCAAGGACGTGACGCAGCGCACACCAGATGCGCAGCGCACACCAGATGCGCAGCGCACACTAGACGCGCAGCAGGAAGCTCCGAAGTCAATTGTGGCACGCACCCCCCAAGCTTCAGTACCCTTAGACGACCAGGCTATAGTTCAGCTGGCCACTCTTGATACGGTTCGGGCGGGGTCAGCAGCCCCAGTTTTTGCCTCTGGGGTTCTGCTCTTAGTGGCAGGATTGGTACTCGCCCTGTTCGGACGCATAGTGTTTTCAAGCGACGCAGTGTTTTCAAGCAACGCAGTGTTCTCAAGCAACGCAGTGTTCTCAAGAAACGCAGTGTTCTCAAGTA
>JAYVGZ010000564.1:0-9075 GCA_043771805.1 Pseudomonadota bacterium | reverse complement strand
GCTCGTTGTCGACCAAAGGTTCGCCTGACTGCAAAAGTTGTTCTCGTAACACTTTTGATTTGTGAACAAAAATATACCCGTGAACGGATACCGGATACGGCTCCGATACGAACGTGGAAGAAAGTAAGCAAACTCAAAGACCGCCGCCAACCGGACGACTTCAATACCACACCCTCAAGAATGAAAATCGATCGGCGTCCGATTCATCTCCGAGCACGCTCCACCTACGCTTCAAAAGGACACCCCCTAGCTCTGACTCGATCACGGATCTCTTGTGCGCACCCAACTCGCACAGCAGGAAACCACCCGAGCGAACGAAGCTATTCGCCTCTTCAATAATGGTACGTACTTCGTTCAATCCAGCTCCGTCCGCGAACAGCGCCACCTGCGGCTCAAATGCAAGTTCTGGAGAGATCTCCTCACCAAAAGCTACGTAGGGGGGATTTGCCACAACAAAATCGTATGGCGGATGAAAGAGCGCTACGTTTGAAAACCAGCTGCTTTCAACACACGTAATCCGATCTCCTAGACCCAGTCTCGCTGCATTCCGTTTCGCCACCGACAGGGCCCTGCCGCTCAAATCCACGGCCGTACACTGACTACCAATCCCAACTCTCGTCAGTTCCGCCGTGATCGCACATGCGAGACACCCTGATCCGGTGCCAAGGTCGACGAAGCAAGCCGACTCTCGGTTGGCGTGAAAGCTTGTGTCTCTGAGGCAACGTATAGCCTCTTCTACGAGCCCTTCCGTCTCTGGTCGTGGAATCAAAACATCAGGAGTGACCTCAAACTGCATACCCCAGAATTCACGAACACCAGTAATATAAGCAACAGGCTCATTCCGAGATCGCCGCTCTATGAATCCTCTAAAGTTCTCCTCTACGCCTTGAGGTACCTCGGATCGAAGTTCCGCAACAAGCTTCCACCGCTCAAACTGCAACGCGTGTGCTAACAAAACCTCGGCATCAAGCCTCGGTGTTGGCGACGTAGCCTGTAGCGCTACCTCACCGAACCGAAGAAGGTCAGCAAGCATGGTCATTATTACTACTGAATCATCATCGTATCGCCGCGTTCACCCCGGAGGCTCTCGGCTTGATAATACGCAACCACTGGATCAATAAGTTGATCAAGATCGCCGTTCATCACAGCGTCGATACTGTGCACGGAGAGCTTAATACGGTGGTCTGTAATGCGAGATTGCGGAAAATTGTACGTGCGTATCTTCTCAGATCGATCGCCCGTTCCAACCTGAGTTCGTCGATCGTCGCGCCGAGCAAGATCGAGCTCTTCTTGCTTCTTCTCAAACAGACGGGCTTTCAAAACTCGCATCGCCTTCTCTTTGTTCTTGTGCTGCGACTTCTCATCCTGCATCGCTACCACAAGGCCCGTTGGGATATGGGTAATTCGAACGGCCGAATCTGTTGTATTAACTGACTGGCCCCCTGGGCCACCCGATCGATACACGTCAATCCGTAGATCTTTGTCGTGCATCTCCACTTCAACATCTTCAGCTTCAGGGAGTACGGCAACTGTCACAGTTGACGTGTGAATTCTACCGGCTGCTTCGGTTGCCGGAACACGTTGCACTCGGTGCACCCCGCGCTCGTACTTCAGCCGGCTGAAGGCCCCTGCCCCGTTCACCATTGCGATTACTTCCTTGAGCCCCGATGGGCCAGCATCACTAAGGCTCATTACTTCAACTTTCCAACCAAGGGTTTCGGCGTAACGCGTGTACATTCGGTACAGTTCGTACGCAAAGATGGCTGCTTCGTCTCCACCTGCACCCGCACGAATCTCGAGAATAACGTTCTTTTCGTCGTTCGGGTCTCTTGGCATCAAAAGGATTTGAAGCTGCTGTTCAAGATCAGCCACGACACCTTGTAGAATCTTCATCTCCTCCTCTGCCATGGTCTTGAGCTCGGGATCGGAGGTTGTTGAGGCAAGGTCAAGACTCCCCTGGAGCTCGTCCTTCGCTTTCGAGAACGATCGAAAAACGGTCACGACCTCAGTAAGAGATTTGTACTCCTTGGAATACTGTTGAAATAAATCTCGATTGGAAATTATCTCCGCCTTAGCGAGCTGCTGCGCAAGGGTTTCGTACCGCTCTTCCACTTCCTTTAACTTATGCCACATAGAAAACAGGTCTCATTTCACAATTACCAAAGCCCAACCAGCAAGGTACGGCAAACAAAAATTATGCTGCTCCAAGGATAGCTTCGTGTATCTCACTACGAACGCCCAGGAATCGCCGATTCGTCTGACCCGAATACCCCGCGTTCGTGAGTAGAACGACAACGACCTCACGCGCCGGGTCAATGAAGACTGAGCTCCCGAGTGCGTTGGCAGTAAAAGCTCCCTCTGTAGAGCCCTTCTGATCCACGAAACCGTCTTCACGACTGGTTACTGCAAAACCAAGCCGAACTGGCTCCTTCGAAACTGGGGGCGCCGGAGACCAGAAGGACTTAACGATATGCTCGGAGATAAGCTCAGATTTTCCATTCCATGCTCTGGAGATTTCCGAAGCCCAGGTGTGTACATCGCTAGCGGTACCGAACAACCCGTTGTGACCGGCTACGCCGCCCATTACCCACGTGTTCTCATCCCAAACTTCGCCAGCTACAACCTTGCCGCGCTTCGAACACTCTCCAGACGGCGCGAACATCTCAACCACTGGGGCCAAACTTTTCCGGCGCACTAACGTGAGGTCAATGAAACTCAAACTCTTTAGCTTCAGGGGAGCTGCTATAAACTTATGAAAAGCCCGCTCAAGCGGCATCCCAGTCAACATCTCAAGTATCGCCCCGAGCAAAATTGGGTTCACATCGCTCGCTATCGATCGAGAGCCTGGATCACCTCGCAGTGCGGTTTTGAAGAAATGTCCGTAAGCGTACTGCTTCGCTCCAGCACTCGCCAAGATACCCGGGCGGGGACCAGCGTTTGCTCTCACTAATTCATCAAAGATACCTGGGGCAGCCGCAAGGCCGGAGGTGTTCGAAAGAAGGTGCTCTAAGGTAATTTGGGACTTCTGCCCCAACCCTAACATCTGCAGAAAGCGACACGCTCGGTCTGAGAGTTGAACACGCCCACTATCAACCAGGCGCATAATAAGGGTAGCTGTGCAGATGGCCGTGGTTAGCCCGGCCAGATCAAACACCGTATCCGTCTCAAGGGGGCTGAAGATACCTCCCATGTCGTTACCGCCGGGTAGCTTACTACCGCGAGCAGACTGCACGACAATTTCTCCCTTTATAGACGCGACGATAACGGCGCCTTGTAAAATTGACTCTCCAATGGACCGGTCAAACTGTTCGTTGATGCGGCCTTGAAGCGCGCTAGAGGAAATTTTTCGATCGGCCGCCACACTTGCCACGGCATTTAGCGCCCCAGGAGAGGGCGACCTCGTTGACACCGCAGCGGCAGCAGCCTCAGGGCTCATCATGCTAACAGGGGAATTCGGGAAATCAACCACCGCAGCCTGGGCTCCAGTTTCTGCGCCTTCTACCTGATTCTTTACCTGACGCACTGATTGGCGAGATGGCTTAACCTTTGGTTTTGTCACGTGATAAAGGCTCCACTGATGAGAAATTAACAGCTCAACCAGAGACTATAGCCTGGTTCTTGAACGGAATCTACGAGTCCGAGATGTGTAATCTGCGGGCTCATCACGGCCGAGCTAACCAAACCGACCACGGCGGCCCTCGGCATCTCAAAGACCTCGACTACCGAAATGGTCAATCAGAATTTTCTTTCTCTGCTCCCCTTGAAATAGACTAGCACCGTGCGCATATCACTGTCGCACCTTGATGATCGCTTTTTACTTGCTGTCATTAAGTACTGCGCGCTGTTTGCTCAATGTACAGTTGCTTTGGTTTTTCGCCACGCTGAAGTTTGTGCGTCTTAGTGAAGCAATGTAGAGAGAGCCTCGGGGATCTTGTACTTGGCGTAAGTTGGTTTTTTCTGACTTTGCGCTCGGAGTGGGTGTCCCCTAGCTAATAGCGAGTTAATTGGATCGTTTTACGTTGGGATAGTAGGTTAAGGCCGCTAATTGGCGCTCAAATGCCAGACATACGTGTTGCGGTCTTTTCCTAATAATCCTTTTCAAATAATCGGAGGTAGAAACTAATGAACAGTAAGAAGAATAAGATTCGGCCGTTGCAAGACCGCATCATCGTTGAGCGTCTCGCTCCAGAAGAGAAGTCGCTCGGTGGAATCATCCTCCCAGACAACGCTCAAGAACGCCCACAACGTGGTCGTGTTGTCGCTGTAGGTAAGGGCAAAGTTCGTGAAGACGGCAAGCTCCTTCCTCCAGATGTTCGCGAGGGGGACGAGATCCTTTTCGGAAAGTACAGTGGCGTTGAAATTAAAGTTGACGGGGCTGAAGTTTTGATTATGCGCGAGGATGATGTTCTCGGCGTAGTCCTTTAGTTTACGACTACAAAACACATTACAAAACCTAAGGAAATACTATGTCAAAGATTCTTGAATTTGGAGCTGACGCTCGTGAGGAGATCCTCAAAGGCGTAAAGAAGCTTGCTGACGCAGTACGCGTCACAATGGGCCCTAAAGGCCGTGTAGTAGTTATCAAGAAGAGCTTCGGTGCTCCGACTGTGACTAAAGATGGTGTTACTGTTGCTAAAGAGATCGAGCTCGAGGGCTTCGAGGACATGGGCGCTCAGATGGTCAAGGAAGGTGCTTCCAAGACGTCAGATATCGCCGGCGACGGAACAACAACTGCAACAGTTCTTGCTGATGCAATTTACCGCGAAGGTCTAAAGCTCGTTGCTGCTGGCCACGATCCGATGTCCCTTAAGCGTGGTATCGATGCTGCTGTGAAGGTGTGCGTTGAAACATTGAAGACAATGAGCCGCTCGACCAAGGGTCGAGAAGAGATCGCTCAGGTTGGTACAATTTCAGCTAACTCAGATGCTGAAATCGGCAACATCATCGCTCAAGCAATGGAAGAAGTTGGTAAAGAAGGCGTTATCACTGTTGAAGAGGCAAAGGGCCTTGAGACAACTCTCGAAGTTGTTGAAGGTATGCAGTTCGACCGTGGTTACCTCTCTCCTTACTTCGTTACGAATCCAGATCGTATGGAAGTCGAGCTTGAGAACGTTTTCGTTCTCATCAATGAGAAGAAGATCAGCAGCATGAAGGACCTCCTCCCAGTATTGGAGCAGGTTGCTAAGGCTGGTAAGCCCCTTCTCATCATCGCTGAAGACATCGAAGGCGAGGCTCTTGCTACTCTCGTAGTAAACAAGATCCGCGGTACTTTGAATGTATCAGCTGTTAAAGCTCCAGGCTTCGGCGATCGTCGTAAGGCGATGCTTGAGGATCTCGCTATCCTCACTGGCGGCAAGTGCATCACTGAGGATCTCGGCCTTAAGCTCGAGAGCCTCACACTTGCTGACCTTGGTAAAGCTAAACGCATCGTTATCGATAAGGACAACACAACCATTATCGACGGCGCTGGCAGCAAAGATGCAATCAAGGCTCGTGTTACGCAGATCCGTAACCAAGTTGAGAACACAACTTCTGACTACGACCGTGAGAAGCTCCAAGAGCGTCTTGCTAAGCTCGTAGGCGGCGTTGCTGTAATCCACGTTGGTGCGTGCACTGAAGTTGAGATGAAAGAGAAGAAAGCCCGTGTTGAGGATGCGCTTCACGCAACTCGCGCAGCGGTTGAGGAAGGTATCGTCCCAGGAGGCGGTGTCGCTCTCATCCGTACACTTGATAAGCTCGATGCTCTTAAGCTTGAGTCAGAGGATCAGCAGTTCGGTGTTCGTATCGTTAAAGAAGCCCTCCTTGCTCCACTTCGCACAATCGCTGGCAACGCTGGTGCTGAACCAGCAGTTGTTATCGACAAGGTTCGAAACAACAAGGGAAGCTTCGGTTACAACGCTGCAACTGATACATACGAAGACATGGTTAAGGCCGGAATCATCGACCCAACCAAAGTTGTTCGTACAGCTCTTCAGAACGCAGCATCTGTCGCTGGTTTAATGCTCACTACTGAAGCTCTTATCGCTGATAAGCCGAGGGACGATAGTGGACACAGCCACGGCGGCGGCGGCGGCGGCGGTGGTGGTGGCATGGGCGGAATGGGTGGCATGGGCGGCATGATGTAAGCTGTTCCCTGACACTGCCCTGGTACGGTATACCGTATCAGGGCGTGCCCAAAAGGCCTGCGCAAGCGGGCCTTTTTTTATGGTTCGTGACCTTTAATTTCTGTGGTGAACCCGATGATCGCAGCTCCCCCTCCACCGCATCTCGGCTCTTGGCCTGTCGACCACGTGGGCATCGCTATTTCAGACATGGAACAGGCGATAAGTTGGTACGCTACGACCATGTCCGGCGCGGTTACCTTCAGAGAGACTCTCGATGATAGATCAGTCGAGCTTGCCTTTATTCAGACACCGAGCTGCAAGATTGAGCTCCTTGCGGCAACGCGAGCTGATTCCACTATCGGGAGATTCGTCGCCTCGCGCGGACCGGGGATCCACCACATCTGCTATGAGGTGAGAGACATCGACTCTGTGTTGCAAAAACTCTCGGCTGCGGGAATGACTTTGATTGATTCCGTGCCCCGCAAAGGGGCTGGGAAGAGCCGAATTGCATTTATTCACCCTTCTTCCTGCCTGGGAGTCCTTACAGAACTATGTGAGTATCCGGCCGTTCTTGGTAAATAGTTTCTTCGTGGTTGAGCACGGTAACCTGGGATAATGAAAATATCATGCGGGATACTTAAAAAGTGCTTTACCCCGTCACTAAGTTTGACGATAGCAGGGTAATGAGTTACCCAACGCACTACTCTTACGCCAGAATCGTAGCTTTCATGTCAGCAGCGTTGACGGTAGGCGCAACCTTTTTTATTTATACACCCGTTGGATCAGCTCAACCGGTCCCTTTGCCAACTAATACGGCAGCGCCGCATTTTGATCTTGCAAGTCCGGAGAACATAGGTGGAAGCGTCTCTGCGCCAACCTCCACACCGACGGCAACCCCGTCACCGACGCCATCATCTACGCCGACTGCAACCGCTACTAGAACAGCAACGCCAACCGTAACGCCGACTAGCACCTCGACTCCGACCCAAACTCCAACACCAACGCCGACGTGTAGCTACGTTCAGTTGTCCTTTAATTGGACGGGGCCTCGATTCTGGCAGACGAGCGATCTTGATATCACTAATTCTGAAGAATATGTCGCAATGGTGAGGCAACTTGCACAGCAGCGAAGTGGGCAGTTCTCGTGCCTAGAGTCCATGCTTAACTCCGCTCAAGTTCCATACGAATATCATCAATCGGACCCAGCGACCTTCGGTTACGCAGCTGATGATTGGCTGTATATTGTACTTGTAGCCAAATATGGCTGGGTAAATTCCGAGGTAGCGGGTAATATTGACGATTGGTTCCCTTCTGTAGCCCCCTATAACACCAATCCAGCGAACTCAAAGTTGAACTGCGTGGCACAGGCGGGTGGAGACGGAGAAAGGCCGCCTTATCAAAATCCGCTCAATCTCACCATACACAAATACAACCATATGTGCGTTACAGGCTCTGTGTATCTCCGTCCAACTGCTAACGGATTGTGTGAGCCGTTTGATCCGGCAACCGATCCGTCGGCACTATCATGTGGCGGCTCTTCTTTAAACTATAATGAGGCAACTCCACTCTCGCTTCTTTGGGAGGCCGGGATGGACCTTAAGAGCTTCGGTGAAAAGAGTAGCATTGTTAAGTTTCCGCTAGACCTGAGCGATCCAACAAACGCTTATTCCGAATGGAAGGCCAGTGCCGAGGCGCCTCTTCTCGTCTACGATCCTGAGCACACTGGATTGATTACCTCCGCCATACAGCTATTCGGATCTTGGAGCTTCGGTGGAAAACCGTCTCAGATTAGTGGTGCTGCGCCAGCTCGTTGGCGTGACGGATACGAAGCTCTTGCTACGCGAGATCTCAATAAGGATGGAGTAATACGGGGCGACGAGCTCGATCCACTTGGCCTCTGGTTTGATAAGAACCGGGATGCGGTCGCACAGTCTGGTGAGGTTGTGCCGGCCAAAGATGTTGGTCTTGAGGAGCTGAGCTATCGCGAAACCTCTAAGCATCCAGAAGATGACTCAACTTATCTCGTTAACGGCTTCCGCCGAAGAACCGCAAAAGAAGGCGCAATTCTTGGTACATCCGTTGACTGGGTAGCGCGGTCGGCAAGAAGTGGGAAGCAACTCATTGAAGGTGACGCGATTAGCCTTGCGCATCCGACCGATAAAAAGGCTACTACTGTCGGATTGAATGCATCAAGCGAAAGCACATGGAGCAACGCCAAAGCTAACGGGAAGCCAACTGTGACTCCGTTAAGCGGTTATTGGCGGTGGGTTAATGGGTTCGAGCAAAAGCTCTCTGATGGCGTGCTGTTTTTCCGTACCACAGACAACGGATCAGTTACGGGCAGTACGATCTCAGAACTGATCGCTAATAATGGACCAAACCCCGGCCACGTAATGCGCTTTGCATCTCTGACAGGTCAACTTGATGCGAAAGATCCTTCGCAGGTTACCTTTTATCTATCACTGCCCGAGGGCGGCGATGAGGTCAAGAACTCGGCTAAACTTATTGAGAAAGATGGGGATAAGTTTCTGCACGGTAAGACTGAAGTCACCAAGGTAGCTGCCAACGGCGAAAGACGGGTTGTTACGTACAACTGGGTAGCGCAGAAAATGCAGAAGTAGGCTGTGCATTAAGAGCTACTCCGAAAATATTATAGGAGTTGGCTTGCAAGGTCCGCTATAGGTACCTGATAGCAGTCGTTACCGAGTGCTCTGCATCGGGTGCCGATATCCGTGACACCGCTGTAGGTGATTTCAATGACGATGGGGGTAACTGACTTCGTTACGGCTGACATGACGGACACTCGACTGAGCGTCTTTCTCACCAACGCCGTGAGTGGCGTAAGTGCCTTGACGACGTTCTCTTTTGAGTCCTCGGCGCTCGTACGGCAGAGAATCTTACAGCAGGCAGCAACCGCAGTACTCGCGCAGTCAAATCTGCAGCCGCAGATTGCGCTAGCGCTGCTCAAGTA
>JAYVGZ010000563.1:0-3902 GCA_043771805.1 Pseudomonadota bacterium | reverse complement strand
GTCACCGGCATGTCGACCGCAGGACAAATTGCCAGTGGAAGTATCGGTTTAAACGGCGCGCAGATGTTCGACCCCACGACAAGCACCTCCTTAAGCGATCTATCGCGTATCTACAGTGATCTTGGCGTCATCCTATTTCTAATGATGAACGGTCATCACGTGGCGATAGCACAGCTCGCTGGGCTCGGTGAAGTTGTTCAGCCTGGTTCCTTTGTCATTACGGGACTTGGAATTCAGACAATCATCGATCTCAGTTCAAAGATCTTCGAGATCGGAGTCATGGTGGCATCGCCTGTGATAGTAGCGCTGCTTCTCACTAACTTCGTAATGGGATTGCTATCGAAAGTAGTCTCTGGCTTTAACGTTTTCATGGTGAGCTTTTACGTGACAATTGGTATCGGTTTTATTCTCTCGATGTTGGCTCTTCCCGAAGTGTATGTGTACTTAAGTCGGCATATGTATCAACTTGAATCGTTAACGAGGGCGGTGAGTCGATAAGGGGTGTAGGCCTCTCGCAACTACCCACTTCCTTCAAATCCTTCTTTCTAAGTACAATCTAGCCGTGAGTTCAACCTTTACCCCTCCAGAACTAGACGAGTTTCCACCTGGCACCCTCGTCGCCAATCGATACGAGGTGATTTCGTCCCTTGGATGGGGAGGGATGGGATTGGTAGTAAAGGCGAAGGACAAAAACCTCAACGACGAAATCGTGGCATTGAAGCTGCTGTACCGTGAGTTCGCAGACGACGAAGTGATCTTGGCTCGCTTCAGACGCGAGGTCATTCTCTCGCGGCGGCTCTCGCACCCAAATATTGTGCGTGTGTACGACCTCGGAACGACTAGCGCCGGACACTACTTTTTGACCATGGAGTTTGTCGAGGGCATTACGTTACGGAGCAAGCTTGGGAAGGGAGCCCTTCCGCTCGCGAACGCGGTACTTTTCCTGAAACAGATCGCGAGCGCGCTTGAGCATGCGCACCGCCAAGACGTTTTTCACCGCGATCTGAAGCCCGATAACATTCTGATAACCGCCGACGGCACCGTGAAGGTCACTGATTTTGGTACCGCGCGACGTTCCATGTCAGACGAAAACCTCACTCGAACAGGCGATACGATCGGCACGCCAATATATATATCACCTGAAATGATTCAGACCGCGAAAGGCGATCACCGAAGTGACATTTATGCTCTCGGGGTTATGGCCTTCGAACTCCTAAACGGTAAACCACCGTACATAGCGACCAACTGGGTCGTGCTTGCTAACATGCACGTTAGTTCCCCCATTCCAACATTAAGCTCGAAAGATGCTCCGGCGTGGTACCAGGAGTTCGTCAATAAAGCGATGGCGAAGGCGCCTGCGGATCGCTTCCAATCTGCTTCTGAGACTTGGAGCTTTCTGGCGCGAGGTACTGACGGAGATGAAGGGGTGGAGATTAGTGCGGGCCTCCTCGTAAAAGTGTTTGCCGGAGCTCTACTCCTTATTACGGGTGTAGCTCTCTTTTGGTTTATCCGTACTGGTGCCCCTTAGATGTGCGCCGCGCTTTTGACCCCAGGCACCGAGCTCTGCAATCGGTATAAAATCTTAAGTGCGCTTGGAAGCGGCGGTATGGCAGCGGTGTACGCTGCGATCGACGGAAAAAACGGTCATCGGGTGGCGTTGAAGCAACTGCTCGCCGAGCAGGTACATTCTCAGTTCGGAAAGGCCCGGTTTTTTCGAGAGTTCGAAATTCTTCAGAGCGTTCACCATCCTAATGTGGTTGCTGTACTTGAGTTCCACGAAGATAGTGACGGGGCGCCGTTCTTCACCATGGAAGAGGTGAAGGGAAAGAGCGTCGGTGATCTGCTCGATGAGCGAAAAGGAATTGAGCACCTTCCCACAGCGCGGGCTCTCCATATCCTTCAACAGGTTGCCTCGGCCCTCGAAGCCCTCCATGCACAGGAGATCCTGTACTGCGATCTGAAACCCTCAAATGTTATGGTTCTTGATGGGGAAGATACGGTAGTAAAGCTGATTGATTTGGGTATCGCTCAGGCACCCCAAAATAATCGAGAGACGCTTTCAATCGGGACCGCGCTTGTGGGCACTTCATACTACATGTCACCCGAGCAGGTGCGGGGGGATGTACTTGATCCCCGTTCCGACATCTACTCGTTCGGAGTTTTTGCGTTTGAACTATTAGCAGGACGTGTTCCGTTTGCCGAAGAAGGGCTCTTTGGCGTAACCGCGTCGCATTTAATGGGGAAGATTCCAGATCTGCAAACGTTTAATCCTGAAACTCCCAAAGGGTTAGACCGGCTTGTAAAGATCTGCATGTCGAAAGATCGGGAGGATCGGTATCGATCGATGGGGGAGGTGAGGGAGAAGTTGGGGCAGATAGCGGGAAGACCGAAAGCGGGTAGTTTCCTCGGCCAGTTTTTACGACTATTCGGATTTAGTTGAATGAGCATTTTAACTGGTAGGTAAAAAAATTACAACGACGAAGCGTTATCTAACTGAAAATATTGAAAAACACTTCAACAAAAAGATGTTTTTTTTGGCCGGCCCACGGCAAGTAGGGAAGACTACCCTCGCTCTAACGCTCCTTAGCGACAAGACGGGCTCCATGAACTGGGATACCGACGAAGGGCGCGGTGCGATTCTCGACAAACAGTTCAGTGCCTCGACTCTTCTGGTCTTCGATGAAATTCGTAAATTTCGCAGATGGCGGAATTATCTAAAAGGAATTTACGACTCACTTGCGCGAGATCAGAAGATCTTAGTCACTGGAAGCGCAAAGCTAGACTGGTACCGTTTTGGTGGTGATTCGCTCCAAGGCCGTTATCTGATGCATCACTTACATCCGCTCTCAGTCGCAGAGTTAAAGATCGAGACAACGGATGGATTTCAGCAGCTGCTTGAACTCGGTGGCTTTCCGGAGCCCTTCTTCTCTGGCTCTAAGGATGAGGCGCGGAGGTGGTCAAGATTGTACCGCACAAGACTCGTGCGCGAGGATGTCGGGTCTCTTGAAAATCTTAAAGACCTCGGTTCCGTGGAGGTCTTAGCATCCCGGCTGACTGATCTAGTCGGATCTCCACTATCGATTAATGCGCTTCGAGAAGACCTTCAGGTAGCCCACCAAACTGTTGCCAGATGGCTTTTAAGTTTAGAGAGATCTTTCGCCTTTCACCGCTTGGAGCACCGAAATTAAGGGCGGTAAAGGAAGAGCAGAAGCATTACCACTATGACTGGGCAATTGTTCCTGATGAAGGGGCACGTTTCGAAAATTTAGTGGCGTGTCATCTTCTCAAGTGGTGTCAGTTTCAGGAAGATGTGAGGGGGATTGATATCGAGTTGCGGTATTTTCGTGATGTTACGGGGCGAGAAGTTGATTTTGTTGTAACGGTAGACAAGAAGCCGATCATTGCGATTGAAGCGAGGTATTCTGATAGCCACGTTTCGCCGGCGTTGAAGTATTTTAAGAGTCGATTTCCGGAGTGTGAGGCGGTGCAGTTGGTTGCGAGGGAGGATCGGGAATTTGTATCTGCGGAGGGGATTGAAGTGATGTGGAGGCCGAGGTATTTGGGGACGTTGGTGTAGCAGGCCGACTTGAGCTTTTCAGGGGAGATCGTTCGAAAGCGGAGAGGTTCAACTCGGGGACAGAGATGGCCGCCATCACCTCGGCATCGCTATGGAGTCATTGGAGAATATTCGCCGTTTACCTCGTCGTACTTTTCAACAACCACCCTCACAACACTCGCGACGAGTTCAGTCTCCCTCTTTAAGGAATCAAGAAGTGGTAGTAACTCCGAGAGCCTTCCGTCTCCACCAATTTTTTCTGCTTCGGCCGCCACAGCCTGTGCAGTAGTTGCACCGACTTCAGATAAAAGACCTTTCAGGCTGTGCGCTACCTTTCCGAGATCCT
>JAYVGZ010000562.1:0-5888 GCA_043771805.1 Pseudomonadota bacterium | reverse complement strand
CATTTCAGCGACGGAGGCGCGCCGTCACAGAGAATGAACAGTTCGATTTCGTGATCAATTGTACCGGTTTCGGCACATTGGACGGCGCAAGCTATGGGGGACTCCTGTCTCGACTCATCGAACAGAAGATTGTCACACTTGATCCAACTGGAACTGGGGTTCGCACTGTTGCCAAAAACACCTTCCGATTAGCAAAGGACATGTACGTGCTCGGAGCACTTCTTCGAGCCGAGCGTTGGGAGTCGATAGCTGTGCCGGAACTTCGGCAGCAAGCCAGTGACATAGCGCGTCAATGCTTCGTATAGCCTTGCAAGCAGCGCCCAGTGGCCGAGCTCATCGTGTTGCCACTAAAGTCTAAGTCGTGTAGTTACAGCAACTGGCGAAGGAAAGTCGTGGCGCGATTTATACGTCAAGATCAATCTGTTTTTCGCGGTGTTTTCGGGCAACGAAGCGTCCATGGCTGAACCTCACTCTCGGTTGACTCGCGCAATTCTCATACTGATCCCGATTGGTGGTATCCTAATTGCCTTGATTGCGCTTGAGTTACTGTACCGCCTCGTCAAAAATTCGGCCCCCCCGGTCTTGTGGAGCGACCGACCGATCGGCTACTTCCTTCCAGACCAAGCTACCTCTCTTCAGGATGGTCCCACCAAGCCTAAAGAACGAGATACCTTTCGAATCGCAGTTGTCGGAGATTCCTTCACGTTCGGACCAAACATGCAGTTCGACGACACCTTCTCAAAGCGCCTGGAGCGTTTTCTAAATCTGAATACGTCCGCAAAGAAAGTAGAAGTTCTTAACCGTGGTTTTTCAGGGTTTTCCACTGCACAAGAAGTCGATGTCGTAAAACAGGCTCTGGTTGATTCGGCTGATCTGATTGTCCTGGAGATTACCCTTAACGACGGGGAAGCGCATCTTCTCTCGCGAGAAGAGAAGAAAGCGTTGTTTGAAGCCTCATACCTTGAATGGAAATTTTTTAAGATGTGGTCGTCGCTCGAATTCGTTCTTTCTCGGCTGCACAACAGTCAAAGTCATAAAGCGTACATCCACTACCATTCAAAGTTCTTTAAGGAGCCAGCGTCTTTCGCAATTTTCGATGACGCGATAGGAAAAATTCAGAAAGCCGCGGCTTCGCTGAGCGTGCCTGTAGTGGCGATGGTTTTTCCGATGTTCGATTTTCCATTTGATGAATCGTATCCGCTAGCGGATGTTCATGAGATCATCGCAAAGTCACTAGCGTCACACGGTATTAAGACTCTCGATCTCCGCGGTGCTTACACTCATATACCGGCGGCAAGGCTGCAGGTTATTCCAGGGGTAGATAGTCATCCAAATGAGATAGCTAACCGGATTGCAGCAGAGAGACTGCTCGCTTTTCTCGCAAATAATAAGCTAGTCCCAGAAGAGAGTGTTCCGATCCGCATTTATCCACAGCGGCGCGCGATACAGACGCGACGAACTTCTGCGGCGCAGGTGTGGAAGCATTCGCTCAAGCCTCTCGAAGAGCTCGATTTCTCGCGTCCGGTCAAGCGAGCTAGGAGAAGGAATGCGAATTAGACAAGGGTAGAAAAAGGACCGCAATCGGGTTCGCGATCGTAATGGATTTTGTGCGAGGCGGCCGGGTGCTTTGAGGAAGAAGGGCTCAACTATCGGCCCGCTTTAGCAAGAACACAGCTCAATCTTTCAGTAATAGGGAAAGAAGAGTAGTTAAGCGGCACTCCGCTCGACTGCCACACGAATCTTATCTTCCAACCCATCTACAACACTCGCCATATTACCAGCAGCTTTTTCAATCGCTGACAGCGCCTGCTCAGCAACGGGTGACAAACCTTGGCTTGCCTGTGCGACGAATGCCATCGCGACTATTTCCTGAAGAGGGTTATTGAGGTCGTTTCGAAGATCAGCCCCTAGAGCACTGATGTTCTCAGTAGTCTCTTCAATCTCTACCTCTGTTTTGCTCAACACAGAGAGTCTGCGAAGTTCAACGAAGCGGTATCCAGGGTGAGAGCCCATGTGAGAACGGGTGGTCCCAAGTTCACTAAGGATTACGAGTTCGGGCGGAGGTGTCATCTGCTCTAAAAATTCGTGTAAGCGTGTGAGCGGTCCATCGGGTAGAATCGAGCTTGAAAGAATAATGTCGATGCATCTGCGCTTTAAGATCCAGAGAGCTGTGCTCAGCGTTGGGGCGAAGAGAATGTTGCACCCCGGTATCGTATTCGTTAACTCAACCGTGAGTTCACGCGCCATCTCAAGGCTCGCGTTGATGACAAGAACTGTTCCACCCTCGCGCACGAGCGTTTTGTTTTGAAATGCCACCGTATGGCTTTTTGTTTGTGGTGGGGTAGGGAGGTGATGAAGGTTGTCTAGGGGCGCCGACTGCTGACGCACTATCTTGACGTCAGAGTTACCTGTGACCTGGTGTACAACCCTAGTGGCATCGAGGGTTACTGTTTTTCTGCGAACAATTGGAAACTGGGTATCAATTGACATAACTCACCGCCCAAACGGAACCACACTTTCCAATAGGATGTAGAGCACCTTTAGAGAGGTGCGGAAGACGGAGTTATGTTTTGGCGTCAAGCCGGGGAGTAGCGAGTTTTCGCAGTACTTTTCCTGATATGTTTGAATAGTCGAAAAAAGGTGTCTCGCTCTAGCTTCATTGGCTTGTGCTAAGGTAGTGCGGTCACTCAGAGCGCAAGCGATGAGCCCACTTCAGATCGCTACGCCACAACAGTATCAAACTATGTCGCTTGAGGTGGTTGGTTGATATGGAGTGGATCTCTCGCTTTTAGCTCGAGATGACCGTGGCTCCAGTGCTCACCTAACCTTCCCTCTCTCACTTTTGGTGTTCCAATAACGAACTAGGGATTACAGAGGTGCGGAAGACGGAGTTATGTTTTGGCGTCGATCTGGTGTATTAGCGAGTTTTTGAGATGCTCTTTTCGGCCTTCTTTTTTGTGCGCCGCTTCTTACTCGGCGCACGTGGGCTCTTAGCCCGGTGGCGCATACTTTTGGGTCGCTGAAGAATGTGAGGGGTAACGAGCTCCTCGTCTTTTCCTTGGAGCTCTAAATTGCTGAGAAGAACTGCCGGGGAGATCGTGCTAATCGGGATCATGCCAGACTCGGCACCGCAGAAGCCGTTGTCCAGCTGCGGATCGTTTCCTACTGCGACTATATTGCTCAGGGCTTGAAGAGGCGTGCCAACGAAATTGACCCCTCGGACACAAACTTCTCTCCCATTTGGGTACAGGAGCGTTGCGAAAGCAATCTCGCCAGCAAATGCCTGAAAGTCATAGGTAGTCGTATCAGTCTCGCCGCCATTGGTTTCGTAAACGATGACTCCGAAGGGTTTCTTTTGTCGCTTGATCTCTTGAAGAAGGCGCGCGCGGAGGCGTTCCATGGGCTGACCATTTTGTGCCTCTACGACAGTGACAGCCATGCGGCTTATCGGCCGTTGATGTTGCTTCGTTCGGGCGTGACCGTTCGAGCGGTAGCGCCCCTTGTTGATCGCCGAGCGGGTGGTCAAGAATCCTTTTAAGACGCCGTCTTCAATCAGTATCACGTCCTGAGCGGCAACGCCTTCGTCGTCGTAGGAGTACGAGCCGATGCACCGCTGCCCGTCAAATTCCTTGATGGTGGGGTTGTCTCGGACCGTGATAGGCAGGTTAAAGATCTGCTTCCCCTCCTGCCCCTTAAATGTCTGGCCTTCCCCACTCGCCAAGAGCCTACTCCCCTCAAGTCGGTGCCCCACAACTTCATGAAAAAGAAGGCCGGCTGGACCCGGATAAAGAAGTACGGGGCCCGAGAATGCATGTATCTTCTTCGCCCGTGAAACGCGCATCAGCTGCTGGTACTTTTCGAAAGCGAGCTTCTTAAAGGTTGCGAACGACGGAACTTCCCGCTCATTAGCGCAGTTGATAACCAGCTCTTGCTCTAGCCTTGAGCCTTCCTTAGTCAGGCGGTGAATATTTGCCGTCAGAGAGAACACTTGGGAATTCTGGACGATGACGCTTCCCTCTGTGCTAACGAAGACTCGCGTCTCTTGATTCGTCTCGACTTCAACCCAGCTACCCGAAAGGCTTGGAAGCTCAGAAAGCCAGACGGAAGCCTTCTTACAAAAACGAATCCATTTCTCTTGGTCAACTTCGGTTAACCTGGAGTAATCCTTGTGAGAAGTCTTCGGAGTACGAGAGAACGACTTCAGCCCGTTGTTAGGGTCTGGGGTAGAAATACGGCTCGCTTCTTTAAGATTGTATTCGTGCAGCGCCTCTCGAAACTTACTCTCAAGCAATCGCCAGAGATTAATGCGCAGCCCGTCATAGTCCTTGTCGTCAATCGGAACAGAGCAGTGATTTGAAGACTCAAGCTCGTCATCCCCCTCGCGAATGCCGCCGTCGCTCACCTGGTCGTATTCGTAAGAGCCAACTCTCAGATCGCAATAAACATTTCTTGTTCTGTCCGTAAGGTGACGGCACATCGATCCGCTACTCGCCCATGTATTGAACCAGTGCGCATCACGAAGAAGAAATGAGCAGTAGTAAGGTTTTGGAAATCCTGGAACGCTCATCTTAAGCGCACGTTGAGCGTCTCTGCGAAGGATTGGAATTAACTTCTGAACGGTCGAACGGCTGAGCATCCCTTTAGATTAGGGCACGGGACCTCAATTCTCAAATGCTCAAATATTTGCCCAAGTTGAGTTAAATCAATGGTTTAGACCGTAAGGGCCAGCCGTTAGGGAGGCAAAAAAATAAAGATTTTCCACAGCCCTGTGGATATCTCGTACTTACTAGAAACCCCCGTTTCAGCTAGTTAAGAGCGCTGCCAACAGAGTTATCCACAGTTAGCGCAAGTTATCCACAGCTGATTCCGGGACACCTCCTGAGAGCCTCCCGGCAAAACCCCCTTTGGAATATACACCTCGTAGACCCCGATGGCCCCTTCTTCGAGGGTAGGGGGGCCTTTTAAATGAAGGGCAGCTGAGCTCTTGCCCCGTATCTTCACAACAAGTTTCGTTGCTACTACAGAGCGGACATTCCTGATTATAAGGGAGGCGGTCGATGAACCTGGAACCTGTACCACCTCAACTACCTCGAGCTTTGCCATGGGGCACACGTATCGGAAGAGCAACCCCGACGTGCGCACGCCGTCCTTGCACTGTATTGAACCATCGACGTCTGGGCCGGAAGCGCAGTCCAAACCCCCATGATCTGTGCACCCCTTTGAAACCTTTGCCGAGGCAGGAGCGCGGAAAGAGCCCTTCATAATTTCCGGCAGTGAGTGTGGCTTCGTGGTTTTCTCTCCTGGGGAATTTGAGTATACCTCGTGACCCCTTGAATCAGTTGTTTTGTAAACGGGAGCTGCCCACGCCAGGGGAGAAAATATCAGGATCGCAACTATCCCACTCGCAAGTATTTGAGCTCGTACCCCCACCGTTACAATCGATCCTCGACGATATCTTTTCTCATGGGCCCGAGGATTCCCACCAAGGCCTCTTGGTCTCCCTTGGACACGTTCGATTGATCGAGCGCGTGCACCAAGCTCTCGATCATTGCTGTAAAATCGTTGTTCGATATACCCATACCCACATGGGCCGTGTGCATGTCCTTACCGGAGTACTCACATGGGCCACCGCTGAGGGCGCAGATCTGAGAGATCATGGTGTCTTTGAGCCTACGTAAACGAACCTTGTCACCAGCCACTGCAAGGAAATAGGAATTTATTCGCGGGTCCGATACACAGTTGACAGTAAAACCATCGACTACCTTTGACAGACCCTCTTCACCGCCAAGGCGAGAGTACAGAGTACTCTCGGGTGTCGTGGTCACAAATGTGCAACCAGTAAGGATGAGGAGCGAGATACATAGCGATTGTAGAGAGCGAGGCATGAG
>JAYVGZ010000561.1:0-15221 GCA_043771805.1 Pseudomonadota bacterium | reverse complement strand
AGCGCAAGGCGAGCGAGCGCAGTCCAGGCGTTGTTGCTCTCGGCTTCTGTGTTCATTTGTATTGCCCCGATCCCCGATGGTGTCAAAAGGGTGATGAATAGAGGTCGGCATTTTCACAAAAACTCTTAAGATATAATAAAATCGGTATGTTATTTTGATATTCCAATTTCTCTCGTGTTGGGAACTGTGTTTTAATGCAAAGGGTTTTTTTGGGCTGTCGTGGCGAGTTGTTCTGTCATCATACTAGGGTCAGCGAGCGACGCGCACCGGGGTACCTGGTGTTGGCGCATGTTAAGAATTAGGGTGTCCTTATGGCTTTTCAATCATTTCTAGAGCGGATTTCGGCGGGATTTGCACTTCTTTCGATAGCGGCGGTCGTCTGCGGCACAAAGGCATGTCAAGAGGACTATGGTGTCGGCAGCCAAAGCACGGGAACGGGCACTACGACAGCAACACCAACCGACGAAGGTGATGGAACCACGCGGGGAACACCAACCCCTGCGACGACGGGAACCCCGGGTAGCGGTGGTGCCACCACTCCAACACCAGTGGCGGCCGAACCAACGGCAACGCCGCCAGTAGCGGCGGCGACTGGAGATTCGCCGACTACAGTGGACGACGGGTCGGGGCTACTGCAAGAACTTTCCTCCCTTAGCGAAGGTTCCGCAAATCAACGCGCTGCAGCGGCAAACGCCAATTGGCTCGGCAAGAGCTTTGATAAGGAAAAGCAGGACAGCGCCTCAGGAAAGGGCGATTGGCTAGACGCAGATGGTGATGGATTTGCAGACTCGATCGAGAATACCGCTGGAACCGATCCTCTCGATCCAACGGATATTCCTGGAAGTCTTGTATCGACAAACGTCACTGCTCGAGTGCGTACTCTCGATAAAGATATGGATGGCCTTGTACTCGCCAACGAACTTAAATTTGGTACCGACCCCGGTTCACTTGATACCGACGGTGATGGGCGACTAGACGGCATGGAAGTCCTATCGGGCGGAGATCCACTGAAGTCAGATGACCGATATCTTGATGCAGATGGAGACGGCCTCAGTGACGATTACGAGCGAACTAACGGTACCAATCCAGAAGCCCTCGATACTGACGTCGATGGCCTACGAGACGACCTCGAAGTCGTGCTGGGGAGCAATCCAGTAAAGATTGACACCGACGGTGATGGCATCTCGGACGGTAAGGAAGATGACCTCGGGTCGGATCCTACGGTTGCTGACGTCAAAGGACTGTAGGATTTCTTTACTTGTATTCGTCCACCATGAACTGGAAATGCATGTGGTTTTGCTGCACGATGCGGGGGTAATACTCGTAAGGAGTACTCGATGAAAACTGCCCGCTCACAGGAAATCTTCAGTAAAGCAAAAAGACTCTTCCCGGGTGGCGTTAATTCCCCTGTGAGAGCCTTCCGCTCTGTTGGCGGAGAGCCGTTCATTGTGCAGAGAGGGGAAGGCCCCTACCTCTTTGATGTCGATGGAAATCGTTACGTCGATTACATCAATAGTTGGGGGCCATTGGTGCTTGGTCATGCCTTCCCTGCCGTCATTGATGCTATCTGTGAACAGGCCGCGCGCGGAACAAGTTACGGAGCATGCCACGAGCTAGAAACTACGCTCGGCACCCTGGTTCGTGAGATCTTTCCATCGATGGAGATGCTCCGTTTCGTAAACTCCGGTACAGAGGCCGGTATGGCAGTAATACGACTCGCGCGTGGATTCACGGGGCGAGGGAAGATAGTAAAATTCGAAGGGTGCTATCACGGCCACGCAGATATGCTGCTCGCAAAGGCGGGTTCGGGGGTGTTGACGTTAGGGCTGCCTGATTGCGCAGGGGTTCCAGAATCAGTGGTGAGCGATACGCTTGTTGCCGAATACAACAATCTTCCCTCAGTCGAACGAATTTTCGCACAACACGGTGCAGACATCGCAGCAGTTATAATTGAGCCGGTTGTCGGTAATTGTGGACTCTTAGTTCCCGATCAATTGTTCCTGGAAGGACTACGAAAGCTGACGGCATCAACGGGCGCGCTTCTTATTTTTGATGAGGTAATGACCGGTTTTAGAGTTCACCCCGATGGTGCTCAAGCGTTGTACGGCATCCGTCCCGACCTGACCATGTTGGGAAAAGTTATTGGAGGCGGCCTTCCGGTCGGTGCCTTTGGTGGTCGAAGAGAGATAATGGAGAAGCTTGCACCACTTGGGCCCGTGTATCAGGCTGGGACGCTTTCCGGCAATCCTTTAGCTATGGCCGCGGGGCTCGCAACACTGACCGAGTGGCGCAAGCCCGGGGTATTCAAGAGCGCGGCCTCCGTGGCGAGTGACCTCGTTCAAGCGCTGCGGGAGTGCGCGTTGACAGTCGGCGTCGCAGTCAGAGCCGATAGTGTAGGTACAATGTTCGGCCTCTTCTTTTCCGCCGAGCCAGTGCGATGTTATCAAGACACTCTACAGGCAGATAAAGCGGCCTTTAACCGTTTTTTTCATGCGCTCTTGCAGGAAGGGGTGTACTTTGCCCCATCCGCATTTGAAGCCGGTTTTGTTTCAGCGGCCCATGTTGGAGAGGCGCTTCAGTTCACGATTGACGCGCTGCCTAAGGCTTTTCGAGCAGTGGCCGCTATACCGGCGCCTGGGTAAATTTCCAAAGCCATTTCGTTACGGACCCTACCGTTCCAGGATAGAGCGCCTCTGCACAGGTCGCTCCGACGAAGTAGGCGCCAAGTAAGAGTGGAAGAGCAATTACCCCCATCAATAAGCCGGTAGGTATCCCCATGTTTCCTACGACCCGCATTCCAGCAGAGAAGACTAGAAACGCGAAAAATATTCCTAAATTTATAAAGTAAGGGAA
The DNA here is from genome assembly GCA_043771805.1 of Pseudomonadota bacterium. Lineage (GTDB taxonomy): Bacteria > Bdellovibrionota_C > UBA2361 > UBA2361 > OMII01 > JAYVGZ01. Next base: position 12,368 of record JAYVGZ010000561.1, on the reverse strand, counting down.
GAAAGTAAGGAACCAATCTCCGTGCGCGCGGTGCCCGGTAACAAAATAGGTAACGACACTTAAGTGGCCGATCGTTAACCAGTTGACGATGTAGTACCCGACCATAAGCGGTATCACCGGCGTAAGCGAATATACTGTGACCGCAAGAACTCGAATGGCCGGAGCTGATACACCAATGACTCTCAAAGAAATTAACTGGAACAGCACAAAGAATACGAACGTAATTGTGAGTGTGATGATAGTTGAGTAGGTGACTTCAAGCTGCGCCGGGGCAAGATTGAACCGATACTGATAGATGAACGTCGGAATCATAAAGACTGCTAAGAGGCAGACCACGACGCTAACGATATAGGGGGGGGTGTCACGTTCCTTAAGGAGGTGATCCATGGAGCCCTTTGGATCAGTGATTAATGTCATCACTGTGTCTACTAAGGACATATTGCGGATGTACCGTTTCATGGGCGCGTTCCTTACCTCGTTAAGTCTAGATAGTCGGGGGCATAGTACCTAAGTTCCTGCGGTTGCTCTATGTACATTCAGCGAAGGGTATATTTTGGAGGAATAACCGGGGTAAAGATGATTGCACTTCGATTCACTTTAGTGTTCAATGCTGAGCGAATCAGCGGGAGTAGCTCAGTTGGTAGAGCATCACCCTTCCAAGGTGAGGGTCGCGGGTTCGAATCTCGTCTCCCGCTCCATTTATCCGCTATCCAAACTTGGCTTCGCCAAGATCTGGATTACGCTATATCTCCGCTATCCAAACTTGGCTTCGCCAAGATCTGGATTACGCTATATCTCTGCTATCCAAACTTGGCTTCGCCAAGATTTGGATTATGCGGCGCACTAAAGGCACCCAGGTCTGCTGCAATCGAGATCTTCTCTGCCCAAAGCACTCCCACATTCAGAGCACATTAGCCAACACCCCCCCATCAACCACGAGCGCCTCACCCGTAATGTAACTCCCCGCCTCACTGGCCAGTAACAATGCTGGCCCAGCTATCTCATGCGGTTGAGCCCACCTTTTCAAGGCCGTGCGATCCGCGAAGTGCTGCTTTTCGCTATCATTCAAAAGTTTCGCAGGCATATCCGTAAGGAACGGGCCAGGGCAGATGCAGTTGACCGTTATTCCGTAAGGGCCAAGATCGAGCGCACTTGCCTTTGCGAGACCGATCAATGCTGCCTTACAGGCGCAGTAAACATTTCGCTTTAGCCTTCCACCTAAGCCGAGAACGCTGGATGTGTGAATGACTCGTCCCCAGTGCCGTTCTTTCATCCCTGGTACAAGTGCGCGAGTGAGCGCCATTACGCTCGTAAGATCAACCTCTACATTCTTGTCCCAAGTCTCATCTGAGATCTCGTCGATCGCCTGAGGGGTGTTGATGCCGGCATTATTGACGAGAATATCGATCTTTCCGAGCCTAGCGACAGCCTTTACTGCTAGCTCTTGCACATCACTTCGTATCGCCATGTCTGCAGCGATCCAATCAACCTGAGTTGTAGTGCCTTCTCGAATCTCTACACAGGTAGCCGCAAGATCTTGCGCACTACGACTTGAAATAATCACGTCGGCACCTGCCAGAGCAAAGGCCCGTGCCATCGCTTTCCCAAGGCCTCGGCTACCACCAGTGATAAGGGCACACTTTCCGGAGAGATTGAACAGAGATATTGTCATGGGGAAGCCCTACCATGATGGCAGGCAAAACCGCTACTATAAGAGTATGTCAAAAACGCCCATCCTGATCGTATCGGGATACACCAAAGAACTTGCGGAGTCAGGTGATATCGCCCGCGCCAATCATCAGGCGTATGCAAATCAACATGGATATCGCTACCAGTGTGTACGTGAGGGCTTCAACCCCTTCAAGCATCCTTCGTGGAGTAAAGTGATCTTTCTTTATGAGGCAATGTCGGTGCGAGACTTCCAAGGAAAGCGTCCATGGGAGTGGATCTTCTGGATAGATGCGGACGCTATCATCACCAATCAGTCTGTTGAGCTAGAGAGTTTTCTTCAGGGTCTGCCACCTCAATGCGAGATGGTGATCGGTGAGGATACGTGGGGGATCAACGCGGGGCTGTGGTTCCTTCGGAATGGGCCTTGGTGTCAGCAGCTCTTGATTGACCTCTGGAGAGCAGATCCACTCCCATTTATAGAGAGTGGTGTGAAACCACCGATATGGATTGAACAGCCGCGGTATCTGGTCGAACAGAGTACTCTCTGGCACCTTTTGCAGTTAAGGCAAGAGGACCATCGACTTCAATTGGTTCCGTACTTTCGTTTGGGTGGATACCTGGCCGAGTTTGATAAAGATTCGTATACGCCGCGCGATCAGGGGATGCTTCCGCCGACTTGTAACTCGCCACTTGTTCGGCAAAGTTGGAAACCAGGTGACTTCTGTTTGCATTTGGCAGGGGTACCGGGGGAGCGGAAGGCGGGGTTGCTTTACGATGCTCTTAACGACCAGGGTAATGCGACGGCTTGAGGAGGTCGATTTCCGCGTTTAGCCGTGAGACTGGCGTTGAGCTATCTGTTACCCTTCAGTCGAGACAGTGATGCTCTCTAGTTTATATCCGGAAAGTTTGTTGTTCGAATACTTCAGGTAATAGGAAACCAGGGACTAGTTATCCTCGCGCATATGCCTGACAGATTCAGGTGAGAAACCGCGAAAATGGAAGATTGGGAGACTGCAGGTCAGGCGATTTGAGGACTGCTTTCTTGCCTCTCCGCAGGGTTTTTCCTCAACGATAAATGAAACAGGTAGATCCCTTACTGTGACTGGACTCTCTTCACGCAAAGCCTTACTCCTAGCCTCTCTCGCGGCACTTTTCGGCAGTGGAATGCCCGTTGTAATCAAACTTACCCTTGTCGAAGTGCCTCCTTTTTTGTTTTGCACACTGCGATTATTCCTCGCCTCGTTGGTGCTTTCGCCCTTTCTCCTCACTAGATGGCCTAAGGGAGTGAACTCGACCACTTTGGTCGCATTGCTTGTTGCAGTCTTGGGCATGACCGCAAACATAAGTCTATTTGCGATTGGAATTCAGTCCGTAAGCCCCACTGTCTCCCAAATTCTTTACCTCTTCGCACCAATCATTGTTCTCACGAGCTCGCTGCTTGAACCGACGGAGAGGGTTCGCTCCTCCCAGATTACAGGAATAGTGTTCGGAACATGCGGAATCGGAGTTGCGATGCTTGGCAATCTCCGACTTGGCGGAACCTTACCGGGGACGCTTACAATTTTGGGAGCTGTTTTCTCGCACAGTATTTATGCAATTGCATCCCGGCGACTCGCTGGGAACGTTGATCCTGCGTTCCAGACAGCATGCGCGACATCACTGGGGGCCGTGATCGTGGGCACGTTACATTTCTGTTTCGAAAGTCCGATGGACAAAGGCATCTCCACGAGTTCATGGGTCGGTTTGCTGTATGTTGGGGCAATTGCCAGCGCAGGGTCCTACCTCTTAATTCAGATAATAGTACAGCGTGGTTCAGCGCTGGCAGCGATGGTCACCGTTTATATACAGCCGGTGCTTACGTGGGGGTGGAGTGCTTTGGCATTTAACGAGCCTTTTACCTGGTTTTTTGCTGTGGGGGGAATGTTGTCGGTTTTTGGTGCCTATCTGGCTAGCTACCAGCCAAAAACTACTAGTAGCGAGTACGACTGACGTCGGTCGTCCTAACTACGGACCCGATCCGAAACATTGCTCTCAAAGTGCTGCCACGTGAGCCTAGGCCTTTCATGCGTTTTGACAAGGGCAACAAGAGGCTCGTACAGTAAAAGTTCCGCCCTTTGCTGGTTTTCAGCACTACCCTTCATGTATGCTCGATCATGCGCACGGGCCTCTAGAAAATATCATTTGTCGGGATGCGCAGGCAGCCACATGCCTTTCTCAAGGAATTCCCATGATTACTCGAATCAAGAACCAGCTCCGGCAGTTCGGTTTTTTAGCCACACTAGCGGCCCTGACACTCCCCGCGGCTCAAGCGCAGGGACCCGCTATCCAATTTCTGACCCCAGTAACGAGTTCGATGCGGGCCGATGCATTTGTGCTGGGACCCGATGATTCCTTGGTTTGGTTGGTCGATGGCTCTCTCAATATACGGTCGCCACAAGGTACAACTAGGACCATAGCTCTACCGGAAGCCGCGGCTAACGCTTTGAGATTAGAAAATCTGAGTTCCTCGCTCGTATTGAGACCGGATGGTAGAGCGTTCTTTGCTCCGCCGAATATTTCAAATCACGTCCCCTGTCCATACCTTGTGATTGACACGATAACGGGTTCTTTAGTGTCAGGAGCATACGAGGGGGTGTTCCGAACATTCTCAAAGGGTGAAAAGGAAACGTCTTGTCACCGCGGTATCTTCACCAATCCGGGAGCAGAGCAGTTCTCGCTCGCTACCAACCGTTCGTTGATGCAGGTGTTGTTAATCGCCTACGATGGCTCACAGTCAACACTAACGCCCTCCTTTAGTGAGGAGGCCTACGTTACGGGCCGGCTGGTGTACCTCTCCGGCACTCAGCTCCTAGCGCAGTACAGCATCATCTCCGACTTTTCTCGCCCTGTTCCAGTAGAGAAGTTCGTTTTGTTCAATCTCGCCAACTCTACTCAAACGCTCCTTTCGATCTCACAAACGGACACCTTCTTGGAGCTAATCAAGAGCATCGATGCGCGCACCGTCGTCTTTAGGCGCTCAAACGAGATGGGCGGCAAACTTCTCCCATCAATGGCATTTAATCTCGACACCGCGACTTTCTTTTCAATCTACGACATCAATACTGCCGTATACGAGGGAAGCCTTTGGGAATATCGAGACCGTATTTACGAAAGCTCCTTGGGGCAACCGTCATCGATCCAGGTCAAGGTCGCTGGTAGTAACGATGTGTGCGGCACCGCGAACGGATATTCAGACGTTGGAGCCAGCGACATCTGCGTATCGTCGGGAGCTGAGGAACGCGGAACCCCGCTGCGATGCTTCTTTCCGAAACAGCAGCTTTCTGGTGGCGCGACGGGTGGTATCGGCCTGACGAGTACAGGACAGGTTGTGGCAGTCTTGGAGAAACAGGTCTCTGCAATTACGTTTCCAGCTACGGGGCTCGACGAGCTGCCCTCCTACTGTGCGCATTTAGAGCTGAGCCCGGAGTCGACATGCCAGAAGTATTTGAAACCGGATACCTCCTTCAACAATGCATACGGGCAACTCTTCTTTACCAAGGCGAGACCAACCAAAAAGTGCACGATGACTTTCCAGCTCCTCGTCGGCGATACGCCAGTCACCGCAGGCAGTGTCGTGAAGTACCTAAGTGTGAATACACACAGGCGCCATGAGCTGCTAGCTAAGGGACGAACAGACGCCAATGGAAAGGTCTCCTTCAAGGTACGGCCTGCGGCCTTCACTGCGCGCACACGCCAAAAAGCAGGAACCTCCGCGCTGTTCAAGTACGATGGAGATCAAAATCTACGAGCGGCGGAGTTCACCGTAGGGCCGAATCCGCGCTGAGCTGCGGCTATACCAACGCGCTTCGCCGCAGCATCGAATCCCTCGCTGCGGAGCACTTTTTCATCACTCTGTTAAGGAAGCGAGGCAAAACCTGCCCGTAGTGAGAAAGGCGAGGTTCGGTTGGTGTTCGAGTTTCTAGTCGGAAAAAATCGGGACGTGTATCCGCTGTGATAAATGGAGGACTTCTCTCTTCGTTCCAGGTGTTCCGGGCGCGCTGAAGGCCCCAGGCATGCTTTTAAGCGACAAGATAAAGCTACGGCTAAAGGGACCTGAACTTCCCCTCTTTGATTTGTAAAATCGGAATTGCCCGATCCGCAATCCCATCACTCGAGATTGACGTGCTCCCGAGCTCACCCTTGAACGTCTGTTCCCTAAATTCTTCAAGTAGCGCCGGACCGCTGACAGTCGCCGACTTGGCCCTAGCCCGTTTGAATGCTTGTATCGTTAGCTGCATTCCATCGTACCCTAGTGCGCTGTATCCAACGTTCACCGAGCTAACTTCCTTCGTTGGAAACATAGCGTGCAAGCGAGTGGCAAAGCTGTCTCCTTCGAGAAATATCTGTGACACGAAGATTCCTTCAGCAGCGCTTCCGGCATCAGCAAGCTCGGCTTCTCCAAGTGAATCAACAGTAAGAATATCGCCTGTAAAGTGCAGCTCTTTCGCTTGTTTCAGAGCTGAAGTGAGCCCCGCTCCGAAGAGAGGAAGGTAGAGCGCGTCGCTATTGGATTGTTTGGCTCGGAGAATGAGGGAACGAAAATCTGTCGTGTTACCATCGACAGCCTCTGAGAGAGTGGCAACCGCTTCAAGAGTTGTAAGGTGACGAACAAAGGCGTCCGTCAGGAGGGTCGACCAGTCGTTGGTGTACGAGAATATCGCAATCCGCTTCCTCTGCTTTCGAGTAGTAAGAAAGTCGGCGGCATCTTCGGCTGCCTTTTCGTTTGAATAACCAAACCCGATCGCAAAAGGGCTTAGGCGCGGCATATCGCGATTGCTGTCCCAAAGGATAACGGTTGGAATCTTCACCTGGTTGAGGATCGGTGCGACGGCAGAAAGGGTGCTCGTGGAGCAGTTAAGCAATGAGACCACCTTCTCAATGCTCGTGAGCTGCCTAAAGGCAGAAACAGCGCTCAATCGATTCGACGAGAGATCGTCTTGAAAAAGAACGGTTACCTTTAATTCTTTCTCTTCCTCAACGGCTAATTCAATTCCTTGTCGCATAGCCTGCCCGACCCATGCGATCGGTCCGGTAAGTGGAAGCACGGCTCCTACCCGCAGCTCAATCGGGTTCGTTTGAGCCAGCGCCGCAGGGAGGGGGATTAACCCCAGCATTAGAGTGACGAGAGAAAGGAGCCAACGCGAGAGCGGAAGAAGCGGCAAGTGAGGTAATTGTTTCATAGTAGCTTCGTAGAATCCGTCAAAATCTTACAATTAATGACACAAAGACCTCAGAGGGAACAGCACCGACGGTATTTTGATCAATAAACTGAACAGCGGCCAATCGCGAGGGGAAAGCCTTAGAACACACCGAAACAAAAAAAGCCCCATAATATTCGCGCGGGTCACGCAAAAACGAGAAGTGTCTTCCAGATTTTTTCAAGTCTTCGAATGAGATCTACGAAAATTCACCAAACTCCGTCAGGGATTCCAAAGCAGCTCTGTGAAGACCATGCACAGGTGTTCGCAGCAGTCTTTCAGGTATTGGGAACCTCCGATGCGGTTTCCCGGTTCCATGAGCTTCTCGCTCACCAAGGGAGATCGAGCGTGTGCTACCTTCTGCGGGCGGGTTCGCTGCAGTGTGTTGTAAAGATTCGAGGCGTAGGGAAGCGAGATGAGGTGTCTTCAGGGACTCGCAAGGAGGTAGAGTTGCTTGGCTGGGTTGGGCAAGAGATTCGAACACCACAGCCACTTTTTTACGGAATCGCAGCCTGTGCCGAGAGCAGTAATCGGTATGAGTACCTGGTTCAGGAGTACCTTCCGTTTATGCCTCCTCGCGTTACAAGCATGCGGCAACGGTTACGACTATTCTCAAGGATCTCGGAGTGGACCGCCCGGATAAATAGAGTGCAGGTGACCGGGTATGGTGACCGAGTCGACGGTACTGGATCTCGATTCGCCGATACCAGTTGGCACGAGTTCATCGATTCTCAAAGGGAGAAAGCGCGACTAAGCGAGCTACAAAGAGCAGGACTGCTGACCAGGCCGATAAGTGAAACGATAGACGCCACTCTGCGAGGACTTGCTCAAATTGCCACTAAATCCTGCTTATATCACGGAGATCTCTTAGGCAACTGGGCTAATGTTCTGGTCAACGACCGAGACCAGGTGCAAGGCATTCTAGATTGGGAGTATGCAGGAGCGGGGGCCGCAACGGTATTTGAGATTGCTTCAGTGCTTTACTGCTTCGTCAGGGATGGAGTGGCCGAATGTGATCGCGCTCACTATTTATCCGCCATACTCGACGGGTATGGGATATCTCAGGAAACCTATAACGTTGAGTATCGACCCCTCGTCAACGCTACTTTGCTGTTGCATGCCTGCAAAGCGTTAAATCGAATCTTTCCGAGCCAGATACAGTGTGGAGCTCACCACGAGCGGCGAATTCGAGTACAGTTTGCGAAGCGCGCGCGTGGTATGGCCGAGGGTCTGTGTAGAAGGGAAGCACGCAGTGCACTCTAAGACATTTTTCGTGAAGCATCTTGGCTCTCCGCCTGGCACAGGATACTCTCGTGCACTCTAAAAGGTGACGATGAGAAAGTCTTCTAAACCAACAATTACGCATCCACTTGCGCGGTGGATAGTACGTGTCGCTTTATGCTGCTGCATAGCGTTCCTATCACTCTTTAATTTCACTAGTGCGACTGATGCTGAAATACGAACTGTCGTTAAGGTTGTAGACGGAGATACTCTTCGGATTAGATTGCCTGATGGTACAACGGATCTTGTTCGGTTAATTGGAATCGATGCTCCCGAGGTTCACTCATCTGAAAAGCTGGAGCGGCAAGCACAACGGGCCGGCAGTGACGGTCAGCACATTCAACTGCTCGGCGAGCGTTCCGCAAAGTTTTTGCGATCTAGGATAGAGAAAGAATCGAAGATTCGACTAGAGTACGACATCGTTCCCCGCGATAAGTACGGCCGGATTCTGGGATATGTTTTTCTTCCAGACGGCACCCTCATAAATGAAGAGATCGTTCGTCTTGGGTATGCACATCTCCAGACATTTCCCCCGAACATCAAGTATCTCGAGCGATTGAAAGCGGCGTACATTGATGCGCGGACGGCACAGCGTGGTCTTTGGTCTTCCGGGGAATTTGACGCGCAGTACCGTGATCCGAGGAAGGAAGGGAAGCGTTTTCCTAGTGCTGGAAAGAGGGTGTACGATCTGCCGGCAGGGGTGGGGCGATAGTGGAGGCGCGGCGGGAGGTTATTCATGAAATAGTCGCAACGACGGAGACTACACCAACTGCTCCTCCGCTCCACCACCACCAATAACAATCTTCCCTTCAGTCTCAAGCCGACGAACAATATCGACAATGTTCTGTTGAGCTTTTTCAACATCTTTGAGTTTCACGGGCCCCAGAGCATCAAGATCGTCTTTGATCATCTGGGCTGCGCGTTGAGACACATTTTTGAATAGCAGATCCCGTAGATCTGGACTTGCAGTCTTAAGAGCAATAACCAGCTGCTCACGGGGAACTTCCTTAAGGACGGCCTGAATACCCTTGTCATCGACTTTCTTAACATCTTCGAACGTAAACATCAGATTTCGAATCTGTTCGGCTAGGTCCGGATAAATCTCATCAATCTCTGTAATGATGCGCTCTTCGTTGTTGCGATCGACGAAGTTGAGTATGTCAGCCGCAGCTTTCGGCCCACCGATCTCCTCGTCTTGAAGGTCGCTACTTCTTAGCTGTGAACGTAACACCTCGCGAACTTCATCGACAACGTCTGCTTTAACGGTGTTCAGGTTAGCGATACGAACGAGGATCTCCGTTTGCATCTCTTCAGAGAGATTAGAGAGCACCGTTGCAGCCTGGTCTGCATTCATTTTTGTTAGAAGGAACGCCACAGTTTGCGGATGCTCGGCCTGGATGAACCCGTTAAGAATTTTTGTAGGAACATCTGAAATAATTGCGCTGATCGGCTCTTTCTTCGAACCGGTAACGTATTCGAGGAGTCCCTCTCCGGCAGCGTCACCGAACGCGCTTGAGATTACATCTTTTGCAAACTCACGACCGTCCACTAGGACAGAGTCACCCGACTTGAGCATTCGGCGAAACTCTTGTGAGATGGTGAATTGCGATTCTCGATCGACCTCGGATACGGCCATAAAGGCGCGGCTAATCCGTTTTACTTCCTGCTCGTTGAGATTCTGCATCACCTGGGCAGCGATCTCTCGACCAAGGCCAAGGAGTACCATTGCGGCCTTTTCGACGCTGGAGAACTCCCTGGTAGGACCGCCTTTTTTGGCCATATCTCCTTAAACGGTCGTGTGGGTGGAACCTCTTGAGGTATCGACGAGCGCCGGATGACTGCTCGGTGCTCAAAAGCAATCCAATCAAAGCATCGACAATTAGGATGCGCTCTTGATGCCTAGGAGCCCGAAAGATTTGCCCTTACTTCAGTTTGAAGGCTTTACGATCGTACGATTGTTGCTCCGGGCGGTGTTGGGGGCTGTCTGCAATGTCAGAAATTCCGAAGATTGCGGTGTGCCGGTAAAGCGTTTTCGGATGAAGCCACTGCACATGCTGAAACGTAAACCGAGAAATTCGAATAGTTTGAACGTCTTGGGAGATTTCCGACGCGCAGTAAAATATTGTTTGTTACAAGCCCTCGATTTTGATAGACTGGTTTGTATCGCAAACTAGTTTGTAGGAATAGCCGTTATGAACGATACCGCTGGGCTCGAGCAGTTACTCAGGGATGTGCGCGAAGCGCGCCGCGCAGTCGAGCGCGTCGATGGTGCAACACGGAGCCCAGGATACGGAAGCCTCACGGCGCACCGCAGGATTCACCTCTTGTGCTTTGTTCTCTGTATGGCGCTGCTTGTTTTGGACACGGCGGTCTCACCATCGTTAACCACGCTCTTGTATGCCACTGCTTTAAACTCAGATTTCTTTACGCTACTTCGGTATGTCTCAGTCTTGATGATTCTGACACTCCTCGTTTGCCTCTGCAGTGTGGTGTACCTACTAGTGTGGCGGGCGGCAAAGGGGCTGAACGAAAATGTAGCCGATTTTATTTCGCGCAATTTTCGCTATCTGTCGCTTGCTTCGTTCACCTCCGACATGTTCATTAAGTTCTCGGCGGTAGCACTGGTGATTCTGGCGAAGCGTCCAGACTGGGTCGCGCCGGTCTTAATCGCATGCACGGGCGATTATCTCGTTCAGGGTCGCGGATTCATCTTATCTACACGACTTTCGGTGCTTCTCGGTGTGGCCTACTTAGTGCTTGCAACAGTGATTCTGATCTGGTTCGAGGGCTTTCTTTGGTACTCGTTCCTGGCGGTGTTGTTGCCCTTGTTGCTCTCTCTTTGCCGAATCGAATTTCTTATACGAGCAGTAGACGCCGGGGAGGAGTAGTGAACGGACGGCTCGTAAATTCTCTGCTCACCGAGCGGGCACGACTGCTCATTATGGCCACGCTGGCCGTAAGCGAAAGCCCGATCGAATTTGTTTCACTTGTCGAGGCTACGAAGTTATCGAAAGGGAATCTCTCTGCTCACATTAAGAAGTTAGAGGAGGCGCAATTCGTTCTTGTCGAGAAGAAATTCATCCAGCGTAAACCTGTTACTCGCTACAGGTGTACTGACTTGGGGCGTAGTGAGGTCAAAGGATATCTAGAGGAAGTGGAGACGATGCTTAAAAGCTTGTAGTGGAGGAAGTTGTATGAGCAGTAAGGTAGTTAGTTTTGCACTCGGGGCTTTTTTTACGGTGTTTGTTGGTTTTTTTGAATGTCACTCGGGTATCGGAATGGCGCTGTTTTCGCTTGTGTTATTGGCGATTTTCACTCGAAGGCTGTCTGCGAGTGGAGCGTGGAACGGCGCAAGAGATATGGTGGACCTGGGCGCTGCCACAGTCCTCGCGATACTCGCGGCAACGATGACGAATACGCTTGTCCTAGTCGTTGGCGGTGGTGCTCTTGCGCTCCACCTCTACCTTCTTTTGCTGAGGAGTGTTGCGCCTGGGATACCGCTTTCTCTTCGCACAATTAAACCTCTGACGATTGAATTCATGATCGCATTTCTCAAAAGAATTGGCGAAGTCTTCCATAGGGCGACCCGCCTGCAGAGTTATCATATCTCCCGACGCGTGAGCCTGGGGATACTTGGATCCATAGTTCCACTCCTGATTTTCCACATTCTTTTCGCGATGGTGAATCAGAGCTATAAAGAGAACATCCAAACGATTCTCTTTTTCATTCTCGATCTTAATGCCTTTCTCTGGATGGGAGAGATCGCAGTTCAAAGTCTTGTTCTCCATGCGCTTGTTACTATTCAGTTGCCAATAGAACGGTTCTCTTTTGTGGAGAGAGAGCGTGATGTGGCCGTTACGATCTCTCTTCTGCCGATAGTATTACTCTTTGGCATTTTCTCTCTCTTTCAGATGTCAGCCGTCGCACATGCGATGAGCATTCAGACGTTTCAGGAACTATCACTCTACGTTCAAAGGGGCTTTTGGGAACTTTTGGTCGTGGGCTGCCTAGGGTACCGGTTCTGGTTTCTTGTTCATCGACGGGGGAGCGATCTCAGCGCCGCATTCTCTGTTCAACAGATCTTACTACCTGGGCGCCTGAATAGGCTACAAATTGGTGTATTCTGAGATAGGCGCCCAGGTAGTAAGTGGCGCGCGGATGCGCGCAAAAGCAGCAAAA
>JAYVGZ010000560.1:0-9516 GCA_043771805.1 Pseudomonadota bacterium | reverse complement strand
TTTCACTGCTCGCCTAAGAGTGGAAAGTGGCGCCTCAGATTCAACTAACCTGCCGGAACTTGCCAGCTGTGCAAGCACGGCCTCGGGCTGCAAAGAGCTTTGGTAGGGCATAAAAACCAGAATAGGCTCATTACGTTCAACAAGGACAACTCTCTCACCGGCTTTTGCAGCGCGAATAACTTCGCTGAATTTAGCTTTGGCTTCTGCTAGTTTGTAGCGCTTTTCCATATCTTACTATTCTAACTTGACTAGTCATGACCGGTCAAGTTTAAACGCGACCCTCAGAGTACCAACCGCAATTGCTCACGATTGTGTTTGACTGGAATGTTATGGCGCGGGCGTCTCTAAGGGCTGGGTTGGTCTACGATCAAGAGTTCGTTCGTCAGAAAGCGAATTACTCACGGTTTTGTTCGTTGCGAGGAGTTTCGCGAGGACGCTTTGAAATTCAGTTAGCGGCATAAACTATTTGCTATCTCCCACGCAGTACGGCTTCCATGTTTTCGCAGCTGCTCAGCCACCCAGGGTACATCCTGAAGCGTAATCTTAATCGTTGGATCGAAAGACCAGAAGCAGCTCGTTTTGAAACGGATGAAAGCTCTCTGTGCTTCCCGAACTTTTACCATAGCGCGCGCGTCGGCGGTGGATAACGTACGGCGGCTCTTACGACCGCCCTTGCGGCCTATCTCTGATAGGTACGTGCGAATTGTTCGGTCCATACCCGAGCCTTATTAATTTTTATCATAAGCCACTTACGTTATTAATTGAATTATATCAATGAATTATAAGTTAGTAAAGGAATACTTTTATCCGCTACATTTTACCGAAATCACTCTAAGGACACGTTCGCAGTTATCCGTTCGGCCTTGCTTGTCTCAATGGAGCAGCCACTGGTATGCCCTCGTCACAGTCCCGCACGGCAACACAACGAAAAACTCTCGCCTATGACACTTCTCTTCTGTTTCCACAGGTAACGGGGTACGTTCCTGCGCTATGAATATATTTACTTCTCTCGTCTCTAAAATCTTCGGTGCCTCAGCACCTACCACACCAACAGCAGCAGAAGCCCAAGGCAGTGCCGCACTCGCCGTTGAGCCAACCCTAGCGCAAGCAGCAAGGCCAACAGTTGATGTTGCTCAAGTCCTCTCTCAGATGGCATCCGACCATAAAGAGACGTTGAACTGGAAGCAGTCGATCGTTGACCTCATGAAATTAGTCGGCATCGACAGCAGCCTCACCGCTCGAAAGACCCTCGCTGCAGAGCTTGGATATACTGGTGATACAAACGATTCAGCATCGATGAACATCTGGCTTCATAAGCAAGTCATGACCAAGCTTGCTGAGAACGACGGTATTGTACCGGCCGAGCTTCTGTAAGCGAAAAATGACCCTCCCCCGGTAGCACGGCGGGAGGGTCATTTACGGTTGTCCCGATGGTAAGGGAATAACGATGTAGCCCCGTGTATTCCGCGTCGACGACCATAACATTTCAGCTCACTACCGCGCCGAAGGACAATCCCTGATCCTCTTCATCCACGGCATAGGCCTAGACGCCGATTCCTTTGATAGCGCCTTCAACACCCCAGAATTAGGCTCTTACGCACTGTGCGCCGTTAGCCTTTTGGGTTTCGGTACCTCCCGACCGGCCAACCTCTTTTTCTTACACCGCCGAGGATCATGCGGGCACGTCTGGCTGAAGCGAGGCAGCTATGGCTCGCCGGTAGGTTGCAATGAACGGAGGCACGAACAAGGCTCACGCACGATGTGACCATTTAGTGCGCTGGAACAGCCTCATATCGATTTTGCTGAGTTCCTACGACACATTCCGAGCAAGAGATGATGACGAACTGCACCATCCCCTACTTCCCCCCGAGCCCCTCAAACCCATCACACGAACAGAACAAATTCCGATCCCCATACACACCATCCACACGCCCTACGGCAGGCCAGAACTTATTCTCTTTTGTCCACGGAGCCGGAAACGCCGCCAACTCACGCGAGTAGGGACGATCCCAATTATCCGAAATAACCACGGATGCAGTGTGCGGCGCGTTCTTGAGTGGATTATTCGTACGGTCCATCTTCCCAGCTGCAATGCTGCGAGCCTCTTCTCGAATCATCTTAAGCGCATCACAGTACCGATCGAGCTCAGCTTTTGATTCACTCTCTGTCGGCTCTACCATTAAGGTACCTGCTACAGGCCATGACACCGTGGGCGCGTGGAAGCCGTAATCCATGAGCCGTTTAGCAACATCTTCCACTTCGATTCCAGCTTCATCTTTGAGGGGATGGAGATCAAGGATGCACTCGTGCGCAACAAACCCTTCCTCACCTCGGTAGTACACCGGGTAGTCACCTTCAAGGCGCTTTGCGAAATAGTTGGCATTCAAGATGGCTATCTCGGTAGCTGCGGTAAGCCCCTCGCTGCCCATCATCGCCATGTACATCCATGAAATTGGGAGGATGCTGGCCGAGCCCCAGGGAGCAGCCGATACAGCGCCTACGCCTTTTACGCGACCGAGGTCAACTACCGGGTGATTCGGCAAGAAGGGCGTGAGGTGCGCGCCACAGCAGATTGGGCCCATTCCCGGTCCACCGCCGCCGTGCGGAATGCAGAAGGTCTTGTGAAGGTTGATGTGACAGACGTCAGCTCCGATCTCTCCCGGACGCACGAGACCAACGAGGGCGTTAAGGTTTGCGCCGTCCATGTACACCTGGCCGCCGCGTGAGTGAACAATCTGACAAGCGCTCTTAATTCCTTCTTCGAATACGCCGTGTGTCGAAGGGTAGGTGACCATCAGAGCCGCTAGCCGATCCTTATACGCTTCAGCTTTTGTCTCAAGGTCGACAAGGTCTACGTTACCCTGAGCATCGCAAGCGACAACTATCACTTCAAAGCCCACCATCGCCGCACTCGCCGGATTTGTGCCGTGCGCTGACTTCGGAATCAGGCAGATGTTACGGTGTTGGTCGTTACGACTGTGGTGATATGCACGGATGACTACGAGACCAGCATACTCGCCTTGAGAGCCCGCATTCGGCTGCAACGAACATCCATCAAACCCAGTAATTTCGCACAGCGCCACCTCGAGGTCTTTGAAGAGCTCTTCGTATCCTCTGCGATGAGATGCTGGCGCAAAGGGGTGAATCCCCCCAAACTCGGCATAGGTGACAGGAAGCATCTCGGATGTAGCGTTAAGCTTCATCGTACAAGAGCCAAGCGGAATCATTGAGAAACCGAGCGATAGATCGCGTGATTCAAGCTTCTTTACGTAACGCAGAAACTCGGTCTCTGAAGCATACGAGTTGAATATCGGCTGCTGAAGGTAATCAACTGCTCTAAGAAGCTCTTTTGGTACCTTCACCGACGCGGCTACAACAGCTGCTTCACACTGCGCGAAGGTGGTAGCGACGCCCAGTACAGAAAGGAGGTCAACTAAATCACTCACTCCCTTCGCTTCATCGAAGCTTACCGAGATTTTTGAATCAGAGAGGGTTCGAACGAGAAGATTTGCACCTTCTGCTCGGTCGTTGATGGTAGTCGCCTTTTCTTTGCCGAGATCAATCACCACCGTATCGAAGAAATTTTGGTGGAGCACCTTCAGCCCACCTTGTACGGCCAGGTCCGAGAACGCTGTGGCAAAAGCATGTACACGCTCGGCAATTTTTCGAAGTCCCTTCGGCCCGTGGTACACGGCGTACATACTCGCCATCACAGCGAGCAACACCTGTGCTGTACATATATTGCTGGTCGCTTTCTCGCGCCGTATATGTTGCTCCCTGGTCTGAAGTGACAATCGGAGCGCTGGATTTCCATTTGAGTCTTTAGAAACTCCGATTAATCGCCCTGGCATACTGCGCTTGTACTCATCTTTTGTGGCGAAAAATGCCGCGTGGGGTCCACCGAAGCCGAACGGAACACCGAACCGTTGCGCCGAACCAACTACGATGTCAGCTCCCATTTTTCCTGGTGGTGTGAGCATGCAAAGGGCGAGGAGATCCGATGCTACCGTTACTATAGCCTTTGCTGCATGAGCCTTTTCGCACACTGCGGAAAGATCGCCGCACTCGCCGAAGGTGTCAGGGTACTGCACTAAGCAGCCAAAAACAGATGGTGTAAAGGTAAGTTGGGTCGGCGGAACTACCTTTACCTGAACGCCAAGAGCTTCTCCTCGAGTTGAAACAACGCCGATAGTCTGAGGGTGTACGGTGTCGCTTACAAGATACACCTGCTCGGTAACAGAACCGGCATCCTTCGCCCAAAGAGCAAGCGACATCGCCATGGCTTCAGCAGCGGCAGTACCCTCGTCAAGAAGAGAGGCATTTGCAATCTGCAATCCTGTTAGATCAACTACCAAACTTTGGTAGTTAAGAAGGGCGGCGAGTCGCCCTTGTGCGATCTCAGCCTGGTACGGCGTATACAGCGTATACCACCCCGGGTTCTCTAGGATATTTCGTTGAATGACCGGTGGAGTAATCGTGTCGTAGTACCCCATTCCGATAAACGAGCGTGCTACTTTATTTTTCGACGCTATCCCCTTTATTCGCTCGATCGCCTCGAACTCTGACAACGCGCGCGGGAAGTGAGACAAGTACAGCGGGCTCTTCGTCTTTACGGTGCTCGGAATTACGGCGTCAATGACGGCCTGAAGAGAGCCCTTCCCTAGGTACTTCACCATCTCACGAACGTCATCCTGTGATGGACCGATATGCCGATCAGAGAACCCAGAGGGGCCGAAACCCATCCGATACGGCTGCTTATCCGTCGAAGTTTTTGCTTGCTCTACATCGTTTGACATTTTTTCCGCCAACATAAAGGTCTCTCCGTAATCCCACGCTCGCAGTTACGAAAGTTTAGGGGCTACTTTCCGAGCAGCTTCTTGTAATCATCTGCCGAGAGTAACGCCGCTACTTCAGCAGCAGAAAATGCAGAGAGCTTCACGATCCAGCCATCTGTATAGGGCGTGTTGTTAATAAGGCCTGGGTCATCCTTGAGAGACTCGTTAACTTCTTTAACGGTACCAGAGAGCGGCGAGTAAACGTCTGATGCAGCCTTTGTTGACTCTACTACACACATCGTACCGTGCTGGGTGACGGCTTTACCAACTGCCGGAAGGTCGACGAAAACGAGATCGCCGAGCTCCGACTGGGCGAATTCAGTGATACCGACAACAGCTGTATCTCCCTCGACTCTCACCCATTCATGCTCTTTTGTGTATTTCAGCTCTGACGGAAATTCCATAAGTGACCCTCTTCAATGCAACTCTACGGTTCAACTACCCAGTGAACGTGTTTTGGCACGTACAATTTTCTACCTACATCTCATCGCTACGCCGGTTTTCGATAAAACGGCAGCTTGACGATATGCCCTGAGATCGCTCTACCTCGAACTACTAATGAGACCGGCTTATCAACCGCGCTGTACTTCGAATCAACAAGCGCCATACCGAGCGAGACATTTACTGTCGGAGTTTTTGTTCCACTTGTGACAGCTCCAATCACGGTCTCCGGCTTCCCTGCCTCTGCTACCAGGTCTCCTTGTCGAGCAATACCTGCCTCGTCAAGCACGAACCCGACAAGCGCACGAGGAGCACCGGCTTCTTTCTGTTTCGCCAATGCCTCCTGCCCAAGAAACTCTCCCCTATCGAGCTTAACAATCCATCCAAGCCCACTCTCTAGAGCCGAGATCTCTTCTCCGAGCTCGTGTCCATGAAGTGGATAGGCGGCTTCGAGACGCAACGAATCTCGAGCTCCTAATCCACACGGCTTGACACCAAGAGACGCGCCTTTATCGAGAATTGCTCTCCACATTTCGGCTGTTTTTGCAGTAGGCAGAAAGAGCTCAAAACCATCTTCTCCCGTGTACCCCGTACGGGCCACAATCACATGCGCACCAAGAATCTCAGCTTCGTGGAAATGGAAATACTTGAGTTTTGCTACTTCAGACGGATCTACGAAAAGCTCAAGGAGCTTCGCGGCTTTCGGCCCCTGAATAGCTATTTGACCAAACTCAGCGCTGACATTCGTTATTACTGCCGACGTTTTATTGTGCTTCAAAAGCCAAGCGAAATCAGCGTCTGCATTCGAGGCATTAACACACAGAAGAAATCTTTCTGCGCTGAAGCGGTATACGATGATATCATCGACTACGCCTCCCTTTTCGTTTAAGAGCGCGCTGTACTGAGCCTTACCGTCGTAGAGCGAAGAGATCTTGTTACAAGTTAAATACTCAAGTGCCGACCGAGCGTCTGGCCCCGTAACCCAGATCTCACCCATGTGGCTGACATCAAAAATGCCCACTTCTTGACGCACCGCAACGTGCTCAGCGACGACACCTGAGTACTGCACAGGCATCTCCCACCCGGCAAACTCAACCATGCGACCGCCTAATTTGAGGTGCTCTTCGTAGAGTGGAGTTCTCTGCATCTTACGCTTCCTTAGGTTCGTAGGTTTTCGTCAACGACGGGCAAAGCAATCCCGTTACGTGAGTAACAGTTATCTACCGTGTTCGAAATTAACATAGCGACTGTCATCGGCCCGACACCACCCGGAACTGGCGTAATCGCGCTCGCAACGTCCTTTAACTCATCAAACGCGACATCGCCTGCAAGCTTTCCGTCGGGCATACGGTTGATTCCTACGTCGAGCACTATCGCGCCCGGCTTTATCCAGTCGCGCTTAACAAGATTCGGTACGCCCACCGCAGCGACCACAATATCGGCGCCACGACACACTGCAGCTAGGTCGGCAGTCTTTGAGTGGGCCATCGTAACAGTCGCATTGCGCTCTAAGAGCAGGAATGAAATTGGCTTGCCGACAAGTTGCGAGCGGCCAATTACAACCGCACTTTTACCGGCCAGCGAGGCACGCGGAACATCGTCCATGGTGAGGGTTTCAGTGATCGCCAAACCACTCAGCGCGAGGTCAAGCAATGCCATCACTCCAAGTGGAGTACATGACCGCGGCCCCTTTGCGCCCTGAAGTAAGAGCCCCTGATTTGTTGGATGGAGTCCGTCTGCATCCTTCTCTGAGTCTATCTCTCTCACGAAGGTCGCACCATCAAGAGGGGCAGGGAGCGGAAGCTGAAGTAGAATTCCATCAACACTTTCGTCGTTGTTGTAGCTCTGAATGACTTTGGACAACTCTTCTGCTGTAGTGGTGGCTGGCAGATGCGCATCAAAAACAGCAAGACCACTCTGAGTAGCAAGCTTTGTCTTAGAGGCGACGTAAGTTTTCGAAGCAGGATTCTCACCTACGAGAATCACAGCGAGGCCCGGCTTACGCCCAATCCTTTCAGTTACAGCCTCTGCTCGACGTTTCGTGGAGCGTGAGACCGCCTGGGATAGCGCCTTGCCGTCTAGAAGTTTACCAGTGGAGACAACAGAACTTGAAGTCGCCCTCGTTTGGTCGGTCGTTGCATCTGAGGGGGCTGAGCAATCTGAGGCCATACCAGTGCTGTCTCATTTAATGATAGCCTCAACAGAGGCCCTCGATTTATAGTCGAGCGACTTCGGCAAGTAAACACCGGAGCGGAGAACTTTACGTTATGCAAATTGGTGTACCACGGGAGCGCAAGAATTTAGAGAAGCGTGTTGCGGTAACGCCCGATGGGGCGCGGGAGTTGATAAAGCACGGGCACACCGTACTTATCGAAACAAACGCTGGCGTTGGCGCATCATTCGGGGACAGTGACTACGAATTTGTAGGGTGCCGCATCGTGCCAACTTTAGCTGAGGTGTGGAAGAACGCTCAGCTCCTGGTGAAGGTGAAAGAGCCGGATGAGTCAGAGTATGAGTTCTTCCGTGACGACCTGGTGCTGTTCGACTACCTCCATCTGGCGAGCCTTCCAAAGGTCGCCAAAGCACTCCTCGACAAGAAAGTCACTGCCTTTGCCTATGAAATTGTACAGACGCCGGACGGTCGACTGCCCCTCCTTGAGCCAATGAGCGAGGTAGCAGGGAAGCTCTCGGTGCAAAACGGAGCCTACTTCCTTCTTTCGCAAAATGGAGGCCGCGGTATCCTTCTCGGAGGTGCAGTAGGCGTACCCGCCGCCAAAGTTGTAATCATTGGAGCCGGGATCGCAGGCCGACACGCCTGTGCTACTGCTATTGGTCTTGGTGCTCAAGTGACCCTTATTGATATTAACTCTCAGAAGCTTGAGCTAGTCGCCTCTCGCTTTGGGCCTGCCGTACGCACCATACACTCAACCCGCTCAGCGATTGAGCGCGAGTGTGAGAATGCGGACCTTCTTATAGGTGCTGTGCTTATTCCAGGTGCTGCAACCCCACGGCTAATAACGCGCGAACTAATTGGCTCGCTTGGAAAGGGTGCAGTCTTTGTCGATATTAGCATCGACCAGGGCGGATGCGCTGAGACGATCCGACCAACAACTTTGGAAAACCCCGTATACGAGGAAGAAGGGGTGATTCATTACGGAGTGTGTAATATGCCGGCCCAGACGCCGCGTACATCGACCTACGCTCTCACTGCGGCTACCCTGCCGTATATTCTTAAGCTTGCCGATGAAGGCGCAAAGCACGTCATTCAATCAAACGGTGCGATGAGAATGGCTGCAACGTGCCTGAACGGAAAAATGACGAACAAGGCGACTGCAGAGGCGCTCGCGATTCCTTTCGTCGACATCGCAGCAGCCGCGCAATAATTCAGCCGCCCATTACAAAATGAGCGGGCCGCCTCGCGGTACTTTTTTCGGCGAAGCTCCAGCTACGCCGCGAACTGTTCCATTTTATGGCCGCGGATCCAAAGGCTCTCTATGTCATAGTGCTCACGTACCGGCTCGTAGAACACGTGCACAATCACGTCGCCGCAATCGATCAGAACCCACTGCGCATCATCGTACCCTTCAACGGACGACGGCGAGATTCCGACTCGGTGCAGCTCTTCTATGATTCTATTGGTGATACCTTGGACCTGACGGTCGGAACGGCCGCTTGCTACAACGAAGTAGTCAGCGAAATCTGAAATGCGGTGGACATCGAGAACTGCGACATCCTTACCTTTTACATCCTCACAGGCTTCAACGACTCTCTTTAAAACTGTCAGGGAGTCTGCTGTATCCTTTACAACCAGCGCGAGGTTATCCTTCATAAATATGTAATTCTCCTGTTAATTTTCTCTCCTTATCAGTAGTAGCAACTTCGAAGCCGTACCCCCTCCATCGAAGCCCCTCCATCGAAGCCCCTCCATCGAAGGAAGCGGCATAGCCACTATTGAACAGCTCTCTATTCAATACCTTGTATGATGAGATATCGGAATGTTGGGGACGAAAACAGAAGGAAAAAAGACAGAAGGAAAAAAGATCGTGCCGAATGGGAAGTCTGGTACGTCTAACGCTTGAGTAACTTCGCGGCAATCGCGGTGCACCGTCTGTCCAAGGAAGGAACGCCAGGAATCGGCTCACAGTTAGTAGGTTTGGTGAAAAGAGAAGCGCCGTGGGACCTCCTTAAAACAACCAGTTGCCTAAAGTATACCACCGTATGCCAAAGCCGACAAACCAGT
>JAYVGZ010000559.1:0-6390 GCA_043771805.1 Pseudomonadota bacterium | reverse complement strand
GGAGGCGGCGCAGCACCATCGCAGCTCTCTGTTCAAGGATACGTATTTGACGCAAACGGTGCACCGCTCTCATCAGCGAGCGTAAGGAATGGGAACAATCAGGTGGCACTCACCGACGAGCACGGAGCGTATTCGTTCACAGGCGACGAGCGGTCGACCTTGCAGCTCGGTGTTGTTAAACAGAACATGTCCTTCGATCCGACATCTGTGCAGATCGTTCAGCTTACGAAGAGCATCAGTGCACTGAATTTCCAGGCGGTCATCCCGGTATCAAAAGAGTCGCCGTTCAAGGAGGAGATCTGCCAAGGAAAATTGAATCCGGTGGTTAGCGGAATTGTGTTTGATGACAGTGGAAGACCGATGGCAGGAGTTGACATTCACAACTACAGCGCTAACACCGACTCTGAAGAGGTCGTTGCCACCACAGGGGTGGACGGAAAATTTTCGTTCGTGAAATCTGCGATGACTGATCTGGGTGTGCGCCCTGAGTCGACAGCCGACTATGGGTTCGCACCTACGAGTCAATATTTCCCCGATAATCGGTGTGATCGTACGGAAGTAAATTTCAAACAGGTAGATGTACCGACTGTAACGATTGCCGGTAAAGTTCAGGCGACGGTTGGAGGTACTTCGAGTGATATCGTCCCACTTGCCGATGCAGTTGTGGCGTTATCGTATGCCGACAAGAATTTATCGACTAGGACGAATGCATCCGGGTACTACTCGTTTGCAATACCTCAGGGTGTAGAGTACACGTCGACAGCGACGTACGGCGCCCTGACTTTCCTGCCGCAGCAGTATGCAGACAAACCTAAGGATGACCAGCTTGCAAATGACTTCATGGCGAACGAAGCGTTGACGCCTAGTCCGACGCCGACTGCGACTAATACTGCTACGGTGACTCCTACTAGCACCAAGACGGCGACGCCAACTATTACTCCAACGTTCGCGCCGACAAGGACACCGACGTGGACGGCTACAGTGACGTGGACGCCTACTTTGACCGCTACTGCGACTCGTACTAATACACCTACGATTACAGCGACAGTACCCCTAGCTGCAACGGCTTCGTCAACGCCACAGATTGGCCCTAACATCCCAGATTCTGGTCGAATTGAAAGGTTAGTGTTGGAGAATCCAACTGTGTCGTCTTGGATGACCGCGCTGACATCGTTTACCAATGGTGGAGTGATTGGTCTTAGTCGGGGATTTCGCCCCTCTCCCGATCCCCTCTTCAAAGTGCCCCATATTTTCGATGGTGTTACGTGGTCTCCTGTTTTGGGAACGTCTGGCTATGACTCAAATATCCAAGTTAATGATGCCGGAGAGATAGCGATCGAATTGTCCAGAAACGCCGGACAGGCCTCTGTGGATATGAAGATTCTCTTCCGACGTTCAGCAAATGGTGTTGAGACCGACCTCATGCCGTTGATATTTGCCCCTCGCAACTTAAACACCGTGAAACTGGTAGCGTTCAACAACAGGGGTGAAATTCTTGTTGGAGGTACAAACTTTGCCTCAAGTGCGCGGTGGCAGTATTTTCTTTTCAATGGACGCACGTCAGAGTATGCGGAGCTCGCTGGACTGAGCGAACTCTTCCCCGGTATCTCACCGTCTAGCATTGAACTCACTTCCTACGGACTTACCGACCTCGGTGAGGTGTATGGGAAAGGAACAAATTTATATTCGTTTGATGGCACCCGCTCGTTTGTTTGGACGAGAAGTTCGGGTTTTACTCCACTTGAAAGCGAGAAAGTGGCTGGCTCGGGTGTTTGGCTTTCCAAGGTGTCTACCGGCGGTACTATAGTCGGTGGATCTAGCCCGCTGAATGTATCGCCGGCATACACGAATTTTGTGACTTACACTCGAGCAGGAGGGAGCAGGCTCCTCGGTACAGAATTGGGATTCCAATCCAGTGAAGTGATATCCGTTAGCTCGAAAGGCACTCTTCTTATACGCGGTGTGCTACCGAATACTAGGGGCATGTGGTTCCTCTACAACGCTGAAACAGGCTTGATAAATATTCGAGATACACACTGTTTTCCTTCGACTGCCACTCGTTACGATGACTATAGCCTCTCTTTAGTGGCGGTGAACGATGGCGGCGAAGTTCTTGGAAAAGATGAATTTGGACGGACATTCGTTCTTCAGATGACCCAGCAGTGTTCGGGACAGCCTAGGATTGTGTACCCCACAGCAACGCCGACATGGAATCCCTCTGGGCCGACAAGGACGGCTACCGCCACTAGAACTGCGACTCCTACCATTACTCAGATACCTACTAGAACGGCTATTCCGCCAACCGCGACTAGCGCGTTCACTCCGCGCGCGACCGCTACTGTGACGGCAACGGCTTCGTCAACGCCAAAGATTGATCCAAACATCCCAGATTCTGGTCGAATTGAAAGGACAGTGTTGGAGAATCCAACTGTGCCGTCTTGGATGACGCGGCTGACCTCGTTTACCAATAGTGGAATGATTGGTCTTAATCGGGGGTTTCGCCCCTCTCCCGACCCCCTCTACGACGTACCCCATATTTTCGATGGTGCTACGTGGTCTCCTGTTTTGGGGACGTCTGGCTATCGCTCAAATCTCCAAATTAATGATGCTGGAGAGGTAGCGATCGAAATGTTCAGAAACATCCCTGGACCGCCCTATTTGGATATCAAGATTCTCTTCAGACTTTCAGCAAATGGTGTTGAGACCGACCTCATGCCGTTAATATTTGCCCCTCGCAGCTTAAACGTCGTGAGTATGCTGGCGTTTAACAACAGAGGTGAAATGCTTGTTGGAGGTAAAAACTTTACCTCAAGTGCGCCGTGGCAGTATTTTCTTTTCAATGGACGCACGTCAGAGTTAACAGAGCTTACTGGACTGGGCGAACTCTTCCCTGGTATCTCAGCGTCCAACCTTCAACTTACTTCCTACGGACTTACCGACCTCGGTGAGGTGTATGGGAGAGCAACAACAGGAAATCCGATGGATGGATCCCGCTCGTTTGTTTGGACGAGGGGCTCGGGTTTCACTTCACTTGAAAGCGAGCAAGTGGCTGGCTCGAGTGTTTCGCTTTCCAAGGTGTCGACCGGCGGTACTATAGTCGGTGGATCTAGCCCGTTGAATGTATCGCCGGCATACATGAATTTTGTGACTTACACTCGAGCAGGAGGAAGCAGGCTCCTCGGTACAGAGTTGGGATTCCAATCCAGTGAAGTGATATCCGTTAGCCCGAAAGGCACCCTTCTTATACGCGGTGTGCTACCGAATACTAGGGGCATGTGGTTCCTCTACAACGCTGAAACAGGCTTGATAAATATCCGAGATACACACTGTTTCCCTTCGACTGCCACTCGTTACGACGACTATAGCCTCTCTTTAGTGGCGGTGAACGATGGCGGCGAAGTTCTTGGAAAAGATCAATTTGGACGGACATTCGTTATTCAAATGACCCAGCAGTGTTCGGAACAGCCTAGGATTGTATACCCCACAGCAACGCCGACATGGGATCCCTCTGGGCCGACAAGGACGGCTACCGCTACTAGAACTGCTACACCACTCAGTCGGATTGTACCCGGGACAGCAACGTACACACCTTCACCGACCGCGACATACACAGCGATTCGGACCGCCACTGCCACACGAACGACTACTCCGACGCTCACTGCAACGCCGACACCCACTCAAAGTGCTACTCCGACCTCCACACAGACTGCGACCCCGTCTCCAACGCCCACAGAGACGCCTAACCCTCTCTGGCGTCTCCGTCTGACGTCGATGTGCTCTGATGTACCGAGTACACAGCGCACCTGGCGCATAACGAACACCTACCCGGTTGCCAAATCACTAGCGTGGGAGGTGTACCCAAATGTACAGGTGGGTGAACAGGAGATATCGGCTAACGGAACGGTATACTTTTCGACGAATACTGTTTCTGGTTCATCCAACACAACGAAGCTGTACGAGGTTCTTAAAGATGGCTCGCGCGTTCAAGTAGACGTGAAAGCTTCGGGTGGTGCGCAGTGTCCGACCCCGACCCCAACGCCTAGGTCGACAAATACACCGGTGCCATCAGCCACTGCGACGAATACTCCGATACCAACAGCGACTGCCACTGCCACTGCAACTGCTACCCCACAACCGACATACGCTATCAATGGCAGCTTCCGGGGTGCTCGTGGGGCGCTTTCTGCCACCCAGCAGAAGCAGCTTCAGGGCGTGACATTCAATATCTCTGCGCGCGATATCTCTAACGGTAAGATCTATGGATGGTCTGGACTCGGAGCGAGTAATTTTCAAATCCCGGTACCAGATGGCAAGTTCTTGGTGAGCTTCTCAGCGGTAGGGTCGGTAGTTACTGCGACGTCTCGACCTGTTCGGTACAGCCTTACCATAAACAAGAAGAATCAGCCGGTCGTTTGGGATCTGAGCATTAAGGCGAATAATAATCGACTCACA
Organism: Pseudomonadota bacterium; assembly: GCA_043771805.1. Lineage (GTDB taxonomy): Bacteria > Bdellovibrionota_C > UBA2361 > UBA2361 > OMII01 > JAYVGZ01. Next base: position 1,938 of record JAYVGZ010000559.1, on the reverse strand, counting down.
AGGAGTGCTGCGGTAGCAAAAGTGACTGCGTTCAAGCAGAGTCTAAAGTCCGTCAACGGGCTCGGAGGTGTACAATGAGCCGGTTGAGTCGTTTAGTTAGTTTCGTAGCGTTACTTCTCTTTACGAGTACAAACATCCAGGCTCAAGCGCTGGACAACTCAAGGGACCCTGAGTTTGTGGTATCGGTGCCGTCGGTTCAGCGTCTGCGGGGAATACTTCTTGTGGCAGTTGATGAAACTCTCGAGAAGACTCCTGACCTCATCCCGGACATCACCGGCGAGAGCTTAGGCGCGGTGAAGGTTACAATCTTCGATCAAAATGAAGACAACGCAGATGTCCGTCCCGATGTGTGCGCCGAACTTCGCAAGAAAGAAAGGGCCGAAAGGAAAGAGTTTGCGGCAGGACTTCGTGCACTCCCACCTCGTGTTTACTCTTGCGCCCCGAACGGTCTGTTGTCGGTATCTGCGCCTGTGACCCCGAATGACAGTATGTTCCCCCTCCTCTGGGGAATGAACCAGTCAAACGATATTGACATGAACATGCCCGAGGCGTGGGGACTTGCAACTGGAAACTCCTCAGTCGTGATAGCGGTGATTGATACGGGCGTTGACTACACTCATCCGGATCTTGCGGTAAACATGTGGCGCAATCCCGGAGAGACAGCTGGGAATGGTATTGACGACGACGGCAATGGAGTTGTTGATGACGTTTACGGATTTAACGCAATTACAAACGGCGGCGATCCGAAAGACGACCAAGGTCACGGCTCTCACTGCGCTGGCACGATATCCGGCGTAGGTAATAACGGAACCGGAGTAGTCGGAGTGAACTGGAACGCTAAGATTATGGCGGTAAAGTTCCTCGGCAGTAACGGAAACGGTAACCTGTTCGACGCAATTGAATCGATAGATTACGTCACGAACATGAAAAACCGCGGAGTTAACGTGGTTTTGAGCAGTAACTCCTGGGGTGGTGGGGCATTTTGGAGTCCGCTGAGAGACGCGATTGTTCGTCACTCAAACGCAGGTCTTCTGTTTGTAGCTGCTGCTGGTAATGAATCGACGAACAGCGATGTTTCTCCGAGTTACCCCGGGTCCTATGATGTTGGCAATGTGGTATCGGTAGCGGCGATTGATCAGAATGGGGCACTCGCGTACTTCTCAAACTACGGCGCAACCTCAGTCGATATTGCTGCACCAGGTGTGATGATTCAGAGCACGGCGCTAAACGGCGGGTATCAGTACATGTCAGGAACTTCCATGGCAGCACCACACATCAGCGGCGCTTTGGGCCTTCTTATTGGAAGGTCGCCCGGGCTCGCTATGTCCCAATACATCAATCTCCTCTACCAGACAGGCAAGCCGCTGGCCTCTTTGAGTGGCAAGGTAGCAAGCGGCAAAATTGCAGATGTATATGCGATGTTAAACGGTGCTTCACCGGTTACTCCCACCCCGGCTCCAACGCCGACGAGAATCCCCACACCTGGCCCACCAACACCAACGCCGGCTCCAACAGCTACACCTACGATAACACCTACTCCAACAGTCACCCGCACACCGACGGCAACACCTACCCCCAAACCGTATAACGTTTCGGGTCGAGTTGTTGATGCAAACGGGGTAGGAATCACCGGCGCACTCGTTACTTTCGTCTCGAACCGTGGACAAACAATTGTTGCGCAGAGCGGTGCTGGGGGTAACTACGTTATAGCGAACCTTCTTGGACCAACCAGCTATACGGCGTCTGTTAGTGGCGCTGGAAAGAGCTTCTCACCCTATTCCGGAACTCTTCCAGAGGCGACAACCGTTAATTTCGTAGCGATTGATCAGAGCTACACGGTAAGTGGGCAGGTTGTCTCGCCAACTGGGCAGTTTCTAGCAAACATTCAGGTAAGGCTTGTAGAGTCAAACGTAGTGGTAATAACTGACAGCTCTGGGA
>JAYVGZ010000558.1:0-4055 GCA_043771805.1 Pseudomonadota bacterium | reverse complement strand
GCGAGAACATGCATTTCGTGGATCCCTCTCCAGGCGGTAGCCTGACAGGCTTTTGTCGCTAACTGAATCGAGAATTCAGGATCGAAAAATGCGCCTGCTTCGATATACGTTCGCGCTAATAACGCCAATACTCGAGGATGTTCTGGCGAAACGATGAGAGCCCGGTGAAGGTGATGTCGTGCGTAAGCTACTTTACCCTCGTTGAGCAGCACTTCTGCGAAAGCTACCACCGCGTCAAACGGCCCTCGGTCGAGAGCCGCTAAATGCGCGAGCTGCACACGAGCCGCTTCACTGTCTCCAGCAATCATCTCAAATCGAGCCTTTGCTACCTCTAGCCGCGGATACGCCTCTGGTTCTGCATGCAGAGACGCCAAATGATCTCTCGCCTCTCGAACTAGATACGACACGCCACCACTCTCAACTACCGCGGTCAAAAAGATTGAAATCAGCTCTGGGTCGCAGGGCATACGTTGAAGACAACTGCGCATCGTCCACGCGGCTTCCGTGGCATATCCCAGCCACAACTGAAGACGAGCAAGCCGTACGTATGTTTCCCTCTCGTTCGGCGCCGCGAAAACCGCTTGCCGCAGGGTAGCCTCCGCTTCGGTAAGCTTTCTCAAACGAAAAAGACAGTGCGATAGGTCCAAAAGTGCACTTACCCTCGCCGGGTGAAAGTGGTGAAACTCCAATCCTCGACGGTACAGAACCTCAGCCTGTTCATACCGTCCCGCACGGTAATGTTCGGCGCCGCGAATCCAGCTTCTTACGGGGAGGGCATGCCAGCGGCGGATCCATTCACGATAAAGCGCGAATGTTGAGCGAAGTCGAAACACTGATATCATTGGGGTATACGAGCTCCAGGCAACCAGTACATTTTCTCTAAAACGCCTACTTCAATCATGAAGAACGTCGCGGTACTCTATAATCTGGTGAGGCGCTGAGAGTGCTTCAGTAAAAATCGTCTCCAGTATCGGTATTTTTATCTTTTGTTTTAGTGTGTTACGACTACTTCTCTTAACCACACGAGGGGAAGAGCCTTCCTTTTTGGCGAACCCCGGTACCGTTCCAGGAAAACTACATGCACGAGAATCTGCTACTCATCGAAGACTTACGTACGTTCCTCAAGCCAGAGCAGATTCTGAGTGACCGTGACTCTCTCATTTTCTACGGTCGAGACTGGATCAAAGACTTCGAGCCTCGCCCATCGGTCATCGTTTTTCCAGAGACCACGGATGAAGTCGCGCAAATAATCAGAGCTTGTGCAGCACGTAACGTCGCCGTGGTACCTTCCGGCGGCCGAACAGGACTGAGCGGTGGGGCAACAGCGTGTAATGGCGAGGTCGTTGTATCTCTTGAAAGGATGCGACGCATCGTTGAGGTAAGCAGCATCGATCGAACCATGCGGTGTCAAGCCGGCGTGGCCCTAGAGAGAGTTCAGCTCGAAGCAGAGAAGAATGGATTGTATTTTCCGGTAGACTTTTCGAGCCGCGGGTCCAGCCATATCGGGGGTAACATCGCTACCAACGCCGGCGGAATTCGCGTCATCCGTTACGGTAATATTCGTGATTGGGTCGTGGGATTGCAGGTTGTCACCGGCACAGGTGAAATTCTGAACCTCAACGGCAGTCTCTTTAAGAACAACACAGGCCTCGACCTGAGAGGTCTCTTCATCGGCTCTGAGGGACTTTTAGGGATCATTACTGAGTGTACATTGCGGCTCACTACACGACCTGGTGAAGTTGTCCGCGTTATGTGCGCTCTGACAGATGTAAATGCTGTGCTTCCGCTGCTCTCTTTTTGTCGTAGTCGCTTGCGAGATCTTTCGGCGTTTGAATTTATGGAGGGTTCTGCCGCCCAAGAAGTCATCTCCCGCAGAAGCCTTCGCGACCCCTTTGCCAATCAGTACAGCACGTACGTGTTGGTAGAGTGCGAGCAGAATGACCCAGGATCAAAAGAGCTCGTAGAGTCGACGTTCGGCGAAGCATATGAGTCGGGCCTTATCCAAGATGTTGTCATTAGTAATTCTGTCGCTCAGGCGCAGGAGCTAATGAATATTCGAGATCTGATTGGTGAGACTCTGGCGAGTCACTATACCTTACACAAAAATGACATCTCTGTTCCCGTCCCTACTATTCCTCCCTTTTTGGCTGAGCTCCACACATCATTAGCCGATGCGTACCCGCACTACCGTGTTCTTGTCTTCGGCCACGTCGGGGATGGGAACTTGCATATTAATGTTCTTAAACCCGATGATATTTCGGATGCTTCTTTTTGGGAAAGCTGCCGAGAATCTGATGAGAGGGTATTTAGCGTTGTTACCAAGTATGGTGGAAGTATCTCAGCTGAACATGGCGTTGGTATGCTTAAGAAGGAGTTCTTGCATCACTCACGATCTGCTGCCGAGATTGCGCTTATGCGGGGGATAAAGGCTGTTTTTGATCCTCTTGGAATTCTTAATCCGGGGAAGGTATTGCCGGATTGTTAACGAAATTGGACCGCGTACGAGCGATCACTTTGGTTGCGCTAACAGAAGTACTATCCTCCATGTCTTGAAGGTGATGGCGCTTTAAAATGTTAGGGCGTATAATAAGAGGTCTCCGGTTTGCTATTAACGTAGTGCAATCTGATTTGGTCATACAACCGGAAGTAGATGAAAGAGTAAGCTTACTCGACCTTTTGTTATTGTATGTCACCGATATGCCGACAATAAAAAAGTACATTCGAGATCCGTTCCCTTCTCTCTCGCATGCAGCCGGAGCGGTGTTCTCTGGCGTCGCTTTGAACTACCTTCTCGTCTCGGCGGGAGACAACCTATGTGCACAAATTTCAGGTGCCATCTTCGGCACAACACTTATCCTCCTCTATCTGGCGAGTGCGCTGGCCCACGGAGTGACTGGCTCCCCGCGACTTGAGCGCTTCCTTGAAGACTGCGATCATGCCGCTATCTTCCTCCTTATCGCTGGAACCTACACACCAGTCTGTCTTCTGATGATCCCTGGAAACCTAGGCCTGGCTCTTCTCACCTGTGAGTGGATCTTCGCTGCAGTTGGAATCTATACTGTTTTCTTTTTACCTCAGGCCTCAAAGGCGTTTCGAGCAGGAACATACTTGGGAATGGGATGGATGTTCCTCTTTGCCATCAATCCACTCGTGACTACTCTACCGATCAGTATCTTAGTGTGGCTGGCAGGCGGGGTGCTGTTTTACTCGGTAGGCTCAGTCGTATTTGTGACAGGTCGACCGAGCCTGTGGGCCGGAAAATTTGAAGCTCACGACCTGTGGCATGTGTTCGTTCTTTCTGGTAGTAGCTGCCACTTCATGTTTGTGAATGAACATATATTGACTTTAGCCCAGTAGAAGTCCCCGCTTACCTGCATGATGCTCCCTACGGCTTGATAATTCACCGAGCGGTGTAGTCAATTCGCTGGTGCAATACGGCAATTCCAAGTTCGGTAAAAAAGTTAGCGTCACATCAGTTTCCCTCTTTGGCTACGGCGAAGACTCCACCACGGTTTCTACTCGCATTCCACCTGCTTCGGCAATTCCAACACATCCTTGCTAGCCGCGGCCGCGATAATAAGCTATCGGCCGAAATCTCGTCTCCTACTCCATGCGGCCATAAAGTCAGCTACTCCCGTTATGACAAGACGGCATCGATCCTCTCAATCATAGTTTTTTTCAGGAATGTCAGCTGCTTTCTCTCGAAGGCAATCTCACCTAATCGGCCCAGCCAAGGAATTGCTTTTTGCAGCATCTTAGTGATCGATGAGAGGACAGCTTTCTCGGGGATATCAAACTGCTGCGCAAACTGGGTAAAATCAACCATACGGAATTTTTCGTCTCTCCCCCCCAACGGAACAGCCATGCGACGGTCGCCGTAGGGGAGAGTGCTCACTAGGTCGTAGCAGGGGGAGAGCGCAAAAGTACCATCTTGAGCAAGCTCAAGTAGGCTTACATTTTTTCCGTGCAGGTCCCCATTCCCGATAATGTAGCTGAATACGTAAAGATCTATAAACTTGCGGATCTCAATTATTGGAGCGGACGCGTACCGAGAA
>JAYVGZ010000557.1:0-3650 GCA_043771805.1 Pseudomonadota bacterium | reverse complement strand
AAGCTGATGAGAGGGGTCCGAGTCCCCTGCGGAGGTACCAACCAAGGAAATGATGAACATCAAAGACATGGTCAAAGACAGCAAGCTGGTTCGTTTTGTCTGCTACAGGGCTCAACGTTGTACTACGTGACCGAGTGCGGTTTCGAGTTTCCGGTTCCTATTGAGGACATCGGCGACGCAACCTTCCTCGCTGATGACAAAGCACTGCTCTTCATGCGCTATATCCGCAAACATCTTGAGACTATCGCTGAGGCGCGGGCGGCTTAAATACTTGCATGAAGCTTACATCGCTGCTTGAAGTTAGGTGGGAGGACACGCCCGATCACGTGTATCGTAGTTGGGCTTTGAAACTGCAGCAAGAGCTAATTGATCTGCTGCCTGATGATTACGAAGTCAATCTCACTAACTTGTTCCTACATGCCGGTCAGTACAACTACGGAAAATCGGCGCTTCGCATTAAACATACCAGCTTTGAGCATGTCATCTCAAACAACGAGGTCTTAGTCTTTCCGAGAGATCAAGGCGAATGCGTGCTTGTCTACACGTACAAGGGTGAGTATGAGCGTTCGGTTTCGTATGATAGCGTCGAATCCCTCGCTACTGACTTAGAGAAGAACATCCAGACAAACTCGGTATAGCTCAGCCTGATAGAGCGCGTGTTTCGGGAACACGAGGCCGTCGGATCGAAGCCGACTTCCGAGACCACCCATCCGTTAAATAAGACAACGAGTTGGAGAATGACATGCGGTGGAGCAAATTACAGCTAGAGCTTGCTAATGACCCGACGGGTTTGGGATATGCCGGCGGTTTGATCAGCTATGAAGAAGCCTTTCTTCTCGGTGTGTTAAACGATCAAATGGTTATAGCTCCCAAGTCAACGATGTATTCAGAGCGCGGTATACTTGATAAGTACCCCGACGGCGCTCTCGCTGCCGATGTCGTGCTTCGAAAGCTTGAAGGGTTTGCTATGTCGCCCCACCCGCTCGCAAGCATTGTCAAGCGCGCTTTAAAGTTTCTTGGCCAGCCTGAAGGAATTGACCTTGGCGCGATCTCAACCATTACGATGCTAAGAAAGCTAGCAGGCGGCGGCGTGATCACGTCAGACGAAGCTGAAAAGCTGATCAGCCTTGGAACAAGCTTTACGAGCCGAGCAGTTCAGCTAGGCTTCGGTATTGTAACCGCCGAACAGCTTCATGCAGCGGTCTTTGATGAAAACGGTGATCGATTGTTAGGATAACCTAGATGAAGCTTTCTCCTAAGTCATGTTCATGTCAGTCGTGCAAGCGCGGCAAGGGCAGCAAAGCAGGTAAGTTCTTGATGCGTTGCATGGATCGTACGCTTCGGATGCGGTGGCGTGCTCAACGGCTACAGGATGATCCTGTTGTTTCTCCCGCACCAGTCGGAAATTACTTCGACTAAGTTTACAACTTGTGATATAATGCTTTCTTCTAGGAGAGCAAATGTACGCAAGCACCCTGTACTGCCGAGTAGTTCCGCAAGAGCGCGGCCGCGGCTGGATGTTGTTGGTCAGCTGGGAGAAGCCAGTAGTTCAGCGTACCTGCACGCAGCTGATCACCCTCGGCGGTGTCACCCAAGAGTCGCTTGACGCGCTCAAGGTCAAGCTGCAAGCTGACTACAAGGTCATTAAGCTGGATGACGTAACGCCTGAGAGCGTCATGAAAACGTTGCAACGTGAGCTCAAAGCCGCCGCTTAAGACGCCACCTGGTGTCACCACCTTGGTGGCTCTCGAGATTCAAACCATGTTGCTTGACATGGGGTTTGATGATGTTGACCTTGCAAAGCATCATGACGAGCATGGCAAGCCGACAGGTGGTTTGACTTTAGAGTTTCTCTCGATCATGATACTCTTGCAAATGAGGTTGGCTTCTTAGACCGGCTGATCGTCAACCAAGCAGGTGGATTTGACGTGCCGATCTATGAGCTCAAATGGGCACTCTGTGATCAAACGTTTGTGTTGGCGCATAGTGAGCTGGCAACCTTTGTCAACAAACCCCCACTTGATAATGTCAAGCGAATGATTAAGCGTGGCATCGCTCACAAGGCGTTTGCCAACATGAAGAATTCAACGTCCGACCTATCGCAGGCGAAAGCTTGAGGAAGTTCGGGGCTGCAAAGAGCAGGGATTGTCGCTCTGTGGGAGAGGCCCTCAAGTGCCGAAGTGGCGTGCATCGTAAGCCAGTGAAGTTTGCACGAATGACGCTTGAGGACTGGGCCCTCGTTTGTACCACAACGACTCCGCAGCAATACAAACAGGTCTCGTTGACGCTGCTCGCCGAGAGACCGGGTTGTAGCATCTTTGACCCGCCTGAACAGCGACGAGGACCTTCATCAGAGAATGATGCGGGTAGATGAATGATAGGTTAACGACAGAACCCCGGCTATTGCGGGCGTTGAATACTTGGATCAGTAGCTCAATTGGGAGAGCGCATGCCTGTCACGCATGAGGTAGCGGGATCGAAACCCGTCTGGTCCGCCAAGTAAATAGAGGATGGAAGAACCTCATGATGCATCGAAGGTAATTCGATGGCAAGATTCTATTCCCTGGTAGCTCAGCGGTAGAGCGGTGCACTGACATCAAGCGTTCAGCAATGAGCGTTTTGCTTAATGCATTGGTCGTTGGTTCGATCCCAGCCCAGGGAGCCTTGTATCTGTAGCTCAGTTGGTAGAGCGGACCACCCTCATGGCGAAGGGCCAAAACGCTGGGATTCCGGGTCAGGCCGTTGGTTCGAGCCCAACCAGATGCACCAATCAATGGCGTTTAGCGCTGGTCTTTGTCGACGGGCAAGACAGCTAGCTCCCGGGAGCTTCGGTGCGACGCCGTCAATTTTCAATGGTGGAGGTAGCTCAATGGTAGAGCCCTGGATTGTGATTCCAGTCGTTGTGGGTTCGAATCCCATTCTCCACCCCAAACGCCCTCGTAGTATAATGGCAGTACACCTCCATGGTAAGGAAGTGGCAACAGTTCGATTCTGTTCTTGGGCACCGAGTATGTATGACGATAGATCGATTGACCCAGTTTACATTTGTCAAAATATACCGATCCCGCGCAGAGTGTACGGCGAGATAAGCAAGATCGTCGAAGAGGTTCTAGAGCTGCAAGACGCTAATGAACAGCAAGCCGAGGTGATGGTCATTAACGAGCTCGCTGTCATCATCGGAGCCATCGAAGGGTTTTGGATCGACATCATCCGTCAATTACGCTCACGAGCGTTTAAGTCCGGTCATCGTTCAACAAAGGTAACACCATGAGATTCAGAAACAGAGACTACTCCTTAGGCCTTGGCAACACGGCTGTTCTAGGGACAATTGCGTTGTTTATTGCCGTCGTGTACGGCTATGTCTGCAACATCATCGCGATCGTCCAGACGATGAACGATCCGCTTGCCGGCATATTCATCGCTCGGTGCGTGGGCATTTTCTTCGCTCCGCTTGGCGTGATTCTGGGGTACTTCTGATGTTTGAGCTCGGACTATTCTCTGGCTTCCTCATCGGCGTCGTCGGTGGTCTTGTGCTCTCGCTTTGGATCGGCTATTGGAAGGTCAAGCAGAAGCTTGCAAGCCTGACATTATCGGCCCAAGAGCTCGCGATTGACACGGCGATGGTTGCTGGAAGCAGATATTTCAAGCTG
>JAYVGZ010000556.1:0-4839 GCA_043771805.1 Pseudomonadota bacterium | reverse complement strand
AATAATCGTCATCGATGGCACCTGGAGTCAGGCGAAAGCCTTATGGTGGCGAAATGCATGGGCGTTAAAGTGTACCCGCCTCGTGCTGAACTCCGGTAGGCGATCGGTGTACGACGCAATTCGCAAAGAGCCGAGGAAGGGATGTCTTTCGACGATCGAGGCGATAGGGGAAGTTCTCTCGGTTTTGGAAAACAAGGAAAGTATTCGGGAGAGCCTACAGAAACCCTTGGTGGAGTTTGTGAGTCGACATTCGAAGAAGGGGGCGACGAAGAGTAGTCGAAACACCCAGAGAGTTGTCGCCGGTGGCGAATAGCTGCGTTCGGAATGGCTCGTGGGTTTAAATTCCCGAAGGAAAATCACCGTTGCGAGCAACGATCTCCCCTGCAAGACTTACGGCTCGTGTGCGTTGTCATTACTTTCAGGTGAACTAACATGAAGATAATTGAATGGATTTGCCGCATTCTTCTAGGCGCCGGTTTCATCTTTTTCGGTATTTCATACTTTCTGCCTCTCTTTGCGCCGCCTCCCCCAGCAGCAAACGAGGTGGCACAAGCATGGATTGCTGGTCTTGCAAGCGCGCCGTATTACCTCACTATGGTGAAGGTGGTTGAACTGCTATGTGGCGCTTTAATACTAAGCGGTATTGCACTTCCGCTGGGTCTCGTAATGCTCGCGCCTATTGTGATCAACCTCGTCTATTTCAACACATTCCTCAGCCATCAGCCGGGAATCGACCTAATTCTTTTGGTGCTCGGGTTGGTGTTGGCGTGGATCTACCGAGAGCGGTTTAGGCCTCTGTTTCTGGCCTGAAATCGCAGTACTCGCCTCAGTGATACCGAAGGGATATCACTGGGCGAGTACTGCTGAGAAAACAGGTCAGATTATTTTAACTTACTTCCTGCGAGTAGCGATCCACTCGTAGGAAATTTCTTCGCTGCCACCCGCTACAAGAGCGAGTGACTTCGTTACACCTTCCAAAGTGTCCTCCGAGTCAGTTCGTTTCACCGTCGTGTTGAGGATCGACAATCCGTGCTTTAGTGAGAAAGTTAGCGTCTGGTCCTTGCCAGCTCCCTCTAAAGTTCCCATAAAGTCATGGAAGGATAGAATCGTCGATAGGTCACCCGACGCTGGTTTTACGTAGACCGGGCTCACCGATATTCCACGAACACCTGAAGCTCCGTGGTTACCCATCATGAGGTATCCATCTGGGATGCCATTTGTACTATCCTTCACCTTCCAATCCCAAGCGCCGTTCCAGAAGGTTTCCTCTGGTGAGTCTTTAGCTTCAGACGAAGATTTATCGCCCTGTGCGCCCGTTTCAATCGGAAGCTGAAGCGCTGCGGCCTTGGAACTTGGAGCATCGACATCAGTTGACCCCGCTGCGTAATGCTCCTTGAACAATCCGTCTATTAATGTGGTTGCCGTTGGCGAACCGCCACCAAACCAGTCGATAGCGCTACCTCGTTGCAGTTTGCCGTCAACGATCCGCTCGAAGCCAATCGATGCACGGATTGTCTTCGTCGAGTCATTCACGGAATCGGGTGTAAAGAAGAGCGCGGTGACGCCAGCATCGTTAATTGATTGCACTTCACCCGGCTCGCTCTTTCCGTTTGAGTTACGGTCAAACCAAAGCCCTAATGCAACCAACTCTTCTCCGCTAAGACGTCCATCTTCATTGGCATCGAGCGATTCCATAGCCTCGAAACCGTTTTGCCATGGTGGCGAATCTGGTGCTATCTGGGCTCCATTCAGTGCGGCCACTCTCTGGTTACCGAAGGTCCAGTTTCCAAAGAGCTGGGACGCCTGAGTTATGACGCCGGTGTGCTTTGGATCCCAAACCACCAAGGGGAGAGATGCTGACGCCTTCCAAGTGTAGACCTCATCAGTCTTGTTCGGATCCAGAGGAAAGTTAACCATCTTTACCTGAACTCGAGTGTCCGCACCTTCTTCCCATACCAGTGAGACTGGAGAGGACTTGTTGAAGTGGACGGTTGAGTTACCGCAGGCACGTAGGGCGGGATCTCTAGGGCTACCATCCGCATTGAGCGCAACTGGCCTACAAGAAGAATCGAAATAGACGTGCCCGCTGCTACATTGGAAGCGCGTGAGATTACTTCCCGCACCGAAATCTGGGTGGATGCTTGTCTTTTTAGCGCAGTAAGCCGCCTTCGAAGCAACCAAGGCATTTCGCTCTGCAACTGGAACGAGATAGCTGTCATACCAACTCTGGCCACCGTCTTGTCGAAGGTCACCAAAAAGTGGATTAGCTACACAATAAAGGAGCGCATCGTCCCAATAGGCAGTACGACGATTGTTACGGGTCCTGGCATCGGCACATCGAACGGCAGCATCGACGAGTGCGGAGACGCAGCTAAAACCTGGTGGAAGACCAGAGAGATCAAGAAGCTGAGCAATGTTACCTGCTCTGTGCTCTAAGTTCGTATCACCATTGGCACGGTTAACGTTAAATCGGGTAATGGCGCATACCTGGGGCGTTGGAGTCGGGGTGGGCGTAACTGTTGCAGTCGCTGTCGCCGTGGGCGTGAATGTAGCAGTAGCAGTTGGTGTAAACGTCGCCGTAGCGGTAGCGGTTGAAGTAGCTGTTGGGGGCGGCGGGGTATTCTGCCCCTCCGGACTCGAAGGTACCGCCTGAGCATAAGCCTCACCAAAAGTTCCTGTTACCGATGGCCAAAGCAGAACCGCTGCGATGCCAAGACCTGAATACAAACACAACCTTTTCAACATCCTGTACTCCCTCTTACTGCAAAACTACAACAAGTGCGCCAAAGCAAGATTTAGAATCCAACGTCCAAGTCGGCATGTGGTGCACATTACTTAAGAGAAAAAATAAAAAAAACGGTGCTTCGGATGAGACATAAATCACAAGAAATCTCGGTCTACGTACTCTGCCCTTCGGCACGTCGGCACTGATCTAGTGGGTTCTGTCTTCTTCTGCATCCATTGAAACGCTTGACCAACATATCAATCACAGCCTCAGCTTCCCTATCGGCTTCGCGCTCATACGCTAACGCCCGAGAAATCCCCCTCCCCCACTTAGTTGGTTGTGTTAGGCTCGAAAACAATGATTGCGCTAGAAGTTTACCTCAATGGCGAACGCCTCTCGATTGCCGGCCGAGAGGACCTTTGTGTTCTTACCTTTTTTCTCGAGGCTGGTGGGGCCTGTGGCAGCGAGACATACATGGACGGGCTGCCTCTTACTGGTTGCGATGTCTCTTGTGCCGTTAACGGCGCGAGTAGTAACCCCAGCTCGGTTGAGGATGAAGCGCTAGAGTGGGTACCTTATCGTAGGCGACATCGTTACTGTAAAGATCAAAGAGACAGAGAATCCGAGCGCTCCGACAGTTCAAAGTCGCACTGAGAGTACGCACCAGAATACTTTTACTCCCTCCCACGCAATTGCATTTGAGGTGCAGAAAAACGGCCTTCGCAAGGTTGTTGCCGGAAGGAGCGACCTGATGATGTTGAGCGCTGTAAAATTTATGCGGAGTGTAACTCCAAAGACTGCGCGTGAGGGCAGCCAAGGCGTTTTTGATTCCAAGGTGGAGTTGGATCCTAGAGGTATCGGCGCTGCGCTCCTTACCATGTCGAAGTATCGAGATCCGCCCTCAGCTGTGCTTGCGGAGACGATAATACGAGTGCAAGAGGTGCAGCAGGTAGCACTTCCTCTCCATGCGGCGGCAGCATCGTTGAGGGCTACAGGCGCTCTACCGTGGCGTAGTGCGTCTGTTGCGCGTCCAGCCTTGACTGATCACTAAAAACTATACCTCTCAGTAAGGTACTTCCGGGGGGAATTGTCCCAAACGCAGGCCCTGGGCAGAGCTGCATGAATACGCCGCTCGTGGGCCCCAGCCCTGAACGGTTGGTGTTTCTCAACATCAATCCTCGGGGTACAGGTCTACGAGGAATTCTCTCGACGAGATGCGTACTCTAGCCGATCTTCCCAATCAGCAGGCAACCAGCAAGGGGGAAAGTCTGGGAGTTTACGGTGACCGGTCCCGATCGATAATTGAGCAAGTGCACACTCCACTTTTTGTTGGATGTTGAAATCACACGGCTGAACATTGTAACGCCAGCAGTCAGAGCCTCGAGGCTCTTCTCGCACGACATCAATGACGGCCAGCTGTCGGCACATTTGGCTGACTAGCGTGCGGTGGGCAAACACCTCACAAGCTAACTCAAGAGAGTCGACTGGGGAGTTACGATGATTAAATAGATACTGAATCAGTTTGCGCGCAGTGTCACTGGTAGGGAAGCCGCTGCCATCAACAACAAAATTATGGAACCAGGCGTCCCGGTGCTTTTGGGTAACTACGTGAGCCATCGTTGTGATCCTCCCTCTTCGCAATGATATAGTTTTACCATAGCGACTCTCTCGGTAGTGTAGCGTGGGCGAAGGTCTAGGTACAGAGGCCCAAGGGCTAGCCAGATTCCTAGACTCACATTATCAATGAGCCAACGCCTAAAGCACACTAGAATAAACCGAAGACCCCCTTCGCTTTAGTACTGTATTGAAAACGCATATACTACAAGCCTAAACGCCAAAGTGCTGTACTGCGCTCTGATAGCCAGCAACCATCCTTCATGCTCACACGATCGAAAAATCCGATGAATTCAACAGCGCCACAGAACAACCTTGCCTCAAACATACCACTACCAGACGGTGCCTCAAACGCCGCAGAGGGCTTTAATAGTTTGGACAAGAATCATTTATCCTAATGGGGACTCAATTAATTTAGAAAAAATGCCAGGCGTTGATATGAGTGGCTACGCGGGGCTTACTGATTTAGTGAATAATCACTACGGGCGCTTACTTACAGG
>JAYVGZ010000555.1:0-3570 GCA_043771805.1 Pseudomonadota bacterium | reverse complement strand
CCGCCGCCGCCGTATCCACCGCCGCCACCGCCACGACTACCACCCTCTTCACGAGGACGAGCTTCGTTTACAGTGAGAGCACGACCTTGAACGTCTTGGCCGTTCAAAGCATCGATAGCAGCTTGAGCTTCTTCATCACTGCTCATCTCGACGAAGCCGAAACCCTTTGACTGGCCAGTATCACGATCCGTGATAACTTTTGCTGAGAGCACGGTACCGTGCGATGCGAACAGGTTTTCCAAGTCCCTGTCGCTCAGTCCATATCCCAAATTGCCTACATATAATTTATTGCCCATACCGCGATTCTCAATTGACCGTCATGTTGCGTTATACCCAGCGGGCTGCCGCTTCATCTGGTTAAGTTAAATATACTGACACCTTCAGGCAGAAAGCCCACCGGCACCTACACGAAAAACCCCGTATTCGAGGAACTCCGACGTCACACCTTACTGCAAATTGCTACGAAGCTCGACCCCTTTTAGGGATTCAGGCGAAGAAATTTTTATATTCGATGCAACTACGCAGTTTTATTGCGAAAAAATCTTTGCGTACAGTCGCCGCTTGCTCTCAATACCTGCCAGAATTGATTAACGCGGCCCGGACTTTATCGGCTCACGCACCCAAGTCCACTGTTTAGACGAATGTCCTTACAGCCACGGCGACGCTCGTCCGGCGAGCATTTTCTCTCACTTGGGCTAAACCCTGCGGGGCACCGCTCCTCTTCACGGCGAGGTCTTCGGTTGTCGTGAGAGTCATCTCGGTTTTCAAAGGCTCGCGCGACATCAAGACCTCGCTGGGTTAGATCCACGCAGCACGACCGCCCATTCGCATCTATTTCGCTGCAATCTTTCCGCCCTAGGCCGAGGTCGGCACAGCTATACGGGCAACGGCTGCAATACGGGGTTGCAAAGGCTGATTCGGCAACAAAGCCAACAAGCGTACCAATAAAGAGCGCGACAAGAACACTTTTTTTCATAACTGATTCTCCTGGCGAGGCGACGATTGCCGTCGCTGCTTTGTCTCGGTCATAACTCGAAAACGGCCGCGGCACACGAGAAAAAAGGCTCTACCTACGATAGGTAACCCACGCACACGCCGGACCGGGCTCGCGATTTACTTCTCGAAACATGTCCTCAAACGGCCCGAAGAAAGCATCACCTGGGTGAATACCCGCTACATGCGTTACGTGAAGCTCAGAACATTCATGGAGTAGCGCTCCGTACAGCTCCGCGCCGCCAATAATCCACACCCGACCCGAGGAAACCTGCGCAGCTCGTCTAGCCTTCTCAAGAGCCTGAGCTGGGGAGGTTGCTACGATAACACCTTGCGACACCACCAGCTTCTCAGGGCTGCGTGTAACGACGATATTAACGCGATGCGGAAGGGGTCTAAAGGTAGGCGGTAAAGAGTCCCATGTCTTTCGGCCCATGATCACAACGTGGCCCGTGGTGAGTGTTTTGAAGCGCGACATGTCTTCTGGAATACGCCACGGCAAGGCACCGTTGCTACCAATCACCCGCTGCTCGTCCATGGCTACAATTGCTGCAACTACCACTTCCATACTATACCGCGATCGCAAACTTTATATGTTCCCACGGTTCATACCCTTCAAGGGTGAAGTCTTCGTACCGAAACGCAAAGAGATCATTGACCGATGGATTCAAGTGCATCTTTGGGAGAGGCCGAGGCGTACGCATCAGCTGCTGCTCGGCGCCCTCTACGTGGTTTGAATATATATGAACGTCACCAAAGGTGTGCACAAACTCATACGGCCTTAAGCCCGTTACCTGAGCAACCATCATGAGAAGAAGCGCGTAGCTCGCAATGTTGAACGGCACCCCGAGCATGAGATCTGCGGATCGCTGATACAGCTGTAAACTCAACCGATCGCCCGCCACATAAAATTGAAAAAGTGTGTGGCATGCTGGGGGTGCAACCTCGGGGAGATCTCCCGGATTAAACGCGATAACGACGATACGGCGACTGTTGGGGTTACTCTGAATCGTCTCAACAGCTCGCTTGATTTGATCAACTGGCTCCCCACTTGGCCCCTGCCACGAACGCCACTGCTTGCCGTAAACTGGACCAAGATCGCCGTTCTTATCCGCCCACTCATCCCAAATGGAGACCTTGTGATCCTTCAAGTAGGCGATGTTTGTATCCCCTTTGAGAAACCAAAGCAGCTCGTAGATGATCGACTTAAGGTGCACCTTCTTTGTAGTAACTAACGGAAAGCCTTCTTCGAGGTTGAACCGAAGTTGACGTCCAAAGACTGAATAGGTCCCGACACCGGTACGGTCTGGGCGAACTGATAATTCTCCCGAAGGAGAAGAAGGTTTACCATTCGCCAGAACATCTTTTACAAGGTCAAGATACTGTTGCATGCTTGCTCGCTTACTGAAGTTACGCTCGGAGGATAAAGCCTCATCTTCACCGGATTCAAGATGAAAGGACCCGGTATCGAAATCCCGATTAGCATATCCGTACCTTTGTCGTTCATCAACAGAGTCGGCTCAAGGAAGAATACCTGAAAGCTCGGCCACGAATGTAATGGAACGCAGACCACGCACTTTTACCGGGGCTTTACTGTACCTGAAGAGAACTTGCTGCCAATCGACTGCAGTAAATCGTATCGGGGCCTAGCTGGGTAATCATGGCGTAAGAAAGCGTATCTGGCTCAGTAAAGATCTCCTTACAGAGCTCCCCTGCTAGGTTGATAGTTGGTGTCGTAAGTGCCCCGCTTTTGTTCCCAAAATGCGGACTCTCAAGGGCCTCTATCAAGAGCGTTTCGTTGAGCTGAGTTAACGGACGAGAGAAGGCGCAAATCGTATCACCACCCTTCAACTCAACAGATGCAACTTCGACGTCCACAAGTGAATTGGCCCCGATAAATGAAAGCTTCCTCGCGGCATCCGCATCAGCAAACTCCGCTGCATCGCCGATCTGCTGCGCTTCTTCGCTGCTCTCGAAGAACGGCATGAGCCCACCATCGCGGTACAAGTAAACGCTCCCTATACCAGTGCGCCCTGCCGCTAACCTTCCACTGTCAATTACAAGCCCAAGAAGTGAGGCAGACATTCGTCCTCCAGCGGCTAGCTTGTGACCGAAGGAATAAACTGAGGCATTAGCACTTCGAAATGCATCATGGAGAACACCGACAGCCACTCCGTCTGACTCATCTGGGGCTGAATTGTCTGACGGCTCACCCTGACGGGTTTCAACGGAATCAGATGCCCCGCTATAATAGTCAACCACTCCTGCGACGAAATAATCGAGGGCCAGCCTGTAGGCAACCTGACTACCAAGACCCTCGCGCGCTGCTGCTGCACCTGCAAAAACAAAATGCGCTGGCGTCAGGAGAGCGTTTACCGCCACATAGGACGACACATCCCTGGCTGCGCGCTCTCCTCGGTAAAAGTGACTATCGATTTTAGTGATTGCCATGACTACTTTTTGACTCTTCGCAAAACGGTAACCGTTCAGGCATCCGTAGAACAATACGCCGCCCGACTATACCCCTCAGGGGTCGATTTACGGAGTAAATCGGGGGTGAAAACAACTAGCCGTTCA
>JAYVGZ010000554.1:0-2429 GCA_043771805.1 Pseudomonadota bacterium | reverse complement strand
ACCAATCAGTTTCTTCTTGCTAAGCGCCCCCCCTTGTGTGACGATGCTTCGACCTCGCACGCGACAATGTCACAATTCGGATCATTGCCGATAGCCTGCGCAAGACCCGCCCCCGAGATTACCCGCTGAGTCCCCCCTTCTTTGCTTTCGGTTACGAACGACAGCTGCCACACCTGCACGCAGTGATTCTCCGATGATGCCTCTGCTGCGGTAAACTCGCTAACCCTCGCCACTTGGTCAAAGCCCCACATGAGTCCAAGGTAAGTCATCCTATCATCGATATCTCCCCACTCCCAAGTCTTGTTCACCCACAATCTCACTCTGGCTTCCATCAGCATGTCCTCGCTAACCGGTAGTGTCGCCCTACTTTTCGCACCCTTTTTGAACTCTCTTAACTCATCGCACGAAGGCCTGCACGCCGCTCTTGCACTTGTTATGATTTGACAATCAAACCATTCCACGGACCTCAAAGCCGCAATGAAGTAGTGTCTGATACCAGCGCTCACGCACGTGGCCTGCCTCCCTCTCATTTTCCCCACCTCATATCTTTCTTTGAAAAACAGAGCAAGTATGACTGCCCTCTCTGCATCACTGCGAGCCTGGTCCAAGTACACGTCTCCCTGTATGTGGCTGGATGCAGATCTCCCGATGAAGGCCACCCAACTCTTCCAGTCAGCCGCGTAGCCGTTCCTCGTCCCTCTTGTGACTGCTTTCGCGAGAAATTTCCCGAGCTCTTGCCCGGGTCCTCCGCTCACTATTTGATCGCGCTGGTCTACGTGGCCCGACATAGGCCGTTCCGACGCAGCCTCTTCGTTAGCCCGATGCCCTGTTTGCATCGGCCCTACAAGGTAGTGTGAAATGCAGGAGTAACGGATGGGTTAGTTACGGCCCTCTCTAACTCACTCAGTGCACTCCTTAATTCCCCCCAAAACCCCAGGAATATTTCCTCCCCCTCCAGACTCCTCCCCGGATCACAGCATGCGAGTAAGGTCTGTACTTGAACGTTCTCCTGCAAGTTAACGACCGTCTGACTCAACCCCATCGTCTCGAGTACCTCCTGCACTCTATCCCTGCCAAACTCCTCCAACCGTGATAATCTGTCGCAGCGCCAGTTATCCTCTCCTGATATATGGACGCTCTTCTTCACATCGAGATTGAAGCGAATGCTGAGCAGGGTAAAGACCATGGACGCGTTCGTGACGAGCTGCCCTCTGGCCCTCTCGGTCTCAGCCCATGTAAGCGCCGCCACGCTATCCCCTCTAACTTCGATGTCCGCATCCTTCACTCCTAGGAGTACCAGACCCACCATTCCAAGAATACAACCGATGTACTCAGCTGTGTTCTGGAATGAAGAGTCGGACCCAAACCCGAACCCTCTGAGGTCAACGGCACCGCCCCCGATAGCTACCTCTGTGCCGTTGGCCTGCCTTTTGTACCACAGGATGCCTGCCCCAGTGAGGGATGCATCAAACTCCACGACGTACTCCAACGTCTCTGGCATAAAGGACTCCATACGGCGTGTGTACCTCTGCTCGTTGAACGAGACGAGATACAGCATCGCTCGCCACCCTCTTATCGCCCTCTGGGTTTCCTCTGGTAAGAGGAACAAAGCGTGCCGACTCTTGCGCCCGGATGTAGCCCGATGCAGAGCTCCGCAAAACGGCCGCATAGCCCTACAGATCTTGGAATATCGGCTTCCCCAGGAGGCCAGTTTCTCTGCTGTCTTTAACGTAACCTTCTCATCCAAATTCGTTGTAAAGAAACCATAGACGGCGTTTAGAAAGTTCTTCCGCGAGATCGACACTAGGCGCAGTCTGATGTCAAGGATGTACCCTAGCACGTCCAGCCTAGTCCCAGTCTCTGTCTTGTCCTCTGCGATCGCATTTGGCCCAAGGAGACTGGTGCACACGTCCTTGGCACACTGAACTTCCCTGTCGAGATCCTGGGCGAGACACACACCGACGATGTCGTCGACGTACATTTTGCATCTGCCTTTGAGGCTGTGCTGTAGCTCCCATTGAATCCCACGAGACACGACCTGGAACGCCGCAGGTGTACACGTCCAGCCAAAAATGCCACAGAGATGTATAAAGATTCGGTCTCCATAAATCTCCATCCCGAAGTATTTCGCGGTCTCGGGATGCAGGGACATTAATTGGTAGGCTCCTCTAAGGTCTGTCTTCCATAGCCTTAAGTCGTCCCATAGAACTGACGGATCAACCCGGATCGCCTCACGATAGAACTCGAGAATCATGCGAACCATCTCATCGATGGTAGGCAGCTCTATTTTTCCCCACCAGCTTTCAGCGATCTGTTTGGATTCCTCACAATTAAGCGGTGTGCCATCGCAAAACGACATGTCGCCTATGCATCGGCCCGACGCTTTGCCTTTTTTGGGCGTCCACGACGCCTTCCCTAAGTGCAGTCCG